>JAIXWP010000136.1 GCA_027491215.1 Flavobacteriales bacterium
ATAGATTAATGAGCAAGTAGGCGAGGGGAGTCCATGCGTGAAAAACAAAGAATAACAAGCACACATAGAGTATCCCAGTTGATATAGGAATTGCTAGAATATTGGCCAGAAGGAAGTAGGTGGGGCATTGATGAAAGAAGAGTAGACATAATGGTAGAGTGACTAATTGTGCCGCTATCGAAACGGCACACATCTTCCAAATATGGATCAGCAGCCATTGCCGTGGCTTGTAGAGCAGTTCAATCGGTCGTTGTAAGGTCATTATGCCAATGACGGCGAGGTAGCTCAAGTGAAATCCGAGATTAAAGAGTAGCGACGGATTGAATAGCAAAAGAATAAATGCTGAAGCAAAGAGCGTATTAAACGATTCCTTTGATTGATGAAATTGTTCGCTAATGATAAAGCAAGTAAACATTACCGCTGCGCGAAGCACAGATGGAGAGAAACCTGTGAGTCCGGCATAGACCCAAAGCAAAATAGTGGGGATTATAAACCGAATCCAACGGCTGCGATTGCCGCGAACGAGCCTAGCAAGAATCGGGTGGAGCACCGCGTAGACGAGTCCGACGTGTAATCCCGAAACAGCAAGTACGTGTACCACTCCTGCGCGGGAATAGGTTTGCATGAGTTCGCTATCGATCTCAGTCGCTTTGCCCCAAACGAGCGCAGCGAGTATGCCCTTTTCTAAACTCGGCACATTATACCTATCCATTAAAGAAATGAAGAACTCGCGCGCACGAATAAAGTACCCGCCAAATGTGTTTTTCTTTAACGCATCCCATTTAATCCACTTGTGCTTTTTCGGTGAAAGTGTACGATAGATGCCCTTGTTTTTCAAGTATTGACTGTAGTCAAAACTTCCCTTCATTCGCGGAGGAGAAGGCTTTGCGAGATCGGCCTCAACGAGAATGACATCATCTACATGCAGTGTTTCAGCGATAGAGTCTTTGTAGAAATACATCATCACTTCGCCAGTGGTCGGGAGGAATACTCCAGTGGAATCGCTGCTATACTGTATCTCTGCGGAGACTCTGTGAGAGTTGTTTTTATATGTGGGTTCGTCTTTTAATTGAACGATGTAGAATTGATGTTCAGACGAGCGATGCAGGTAATGAAAAGGATGATGGGCAGGTTCACAAACAGAACTGACCCACCATCCTGTAAAAAAAAAATGAAATAAAAAAGTCATACCAACGCACCATCGATAGCTCATCATCTTCCAAAAAGACATCTTTGAAAGGACCGTCCAAATCAGAAGAGAAGACAACATTAAAACAGATGTGACAATGACATCAAGCTCGCACCAATGCTGTGCGGCAATACCCATCATAAACGGAATACCTATGCGCATGAAAGGCGCACGAGCGAAAAGTCGTTTCATTGTTTCTCAGTTAAGCCAATCGAACCAGTGGTTGATTACTTCACAAATAAACGATGATCCAAGTCTTTGAAGTGTCTTTTTTTACGTATAAAAAATTCCTTGATTATACTAGCTTTATACAAGCCCGAGAGATTGATTGATTGATCTGCCTGAATCTCTAGCTGACGCTTTTTGTACATTTTACTATAAGTCCCATAGAAGTTGAAATGGGCTTTAAGCACAGCGGTGAAGTATGACCAATTTCCTTCGAGTAGGAAGCGCATGCCTGCAATTCCATCGAGCAGCATGCGTCGGAATATTTTGAGATGCACGTTGCTCGTGCGATGGTTTTTAAGAAGTAGAAATAAATTATTTCTGAAGTTCAAGAAGGTCTTGTATGGATTCATACGATCCAATGTGCCTCCGCCATAATGATATACCACACTTGATCTGCACGCCCCGATTTGATAACCTCTATTCTTTAATCTCCAGCACAAATCAATCTCTTCCATGTGTGCGAAGAAATCTTCATCGAGTCCTGCTACTTCCATGTAAGCAGCGCGCTGAATGAATAAGGACGCACCAGATGCCCAGAATACTTCAGTGTTTTCTTGGTATTGATTTTCATCTTTATCGAAAGCATAAAACATACGACCAGCGCAAAAAGCGAATCCATCTTTATCAATGAATCCTCCAGCAGCACCCGCATATTCAAACCACTCTTTTCGATGAAAATCAAGAATCTTTGGCTGGCATGCCACCATTTTGGGTTGACTATCCATGTATGCAAGGACAGGCTCAATCCAATTCTTAGTTACCTCAACATCGCTATTGAGCAACACTACAATTTCATTTGGAATATGCGCCAATCCTTTATTGTACCCGCCAGCGAATCCATAGTTTTTATCGAGAACTACTGTTTTTACATTAGGATAATTGCTAGCAAGGAAAGCCAATGAATCGTCGCTTGAGGCATTGTCGATGACATAAACATCTGCGATATGGGCACTATGCTCGACCACACTCGGCAAGAATTGTTGGAGGAATTTTTTTCCATTCCAATTGAGTATGGCAATAGCTACGCGATTCACATTTTTATTCTAGGTGCGCGAAAATAGGTATTAGTGTGGATTGTACCACAAATCTTGCAATTCGTCGCCAGAATATGGATCGCGGAATTGTTGGTTGCTATTTCTACTAACATCTGAAGGCGTAGAATTGGTGCGGGTTTTAACCAAGTTTGGCCAGTCATTGTTCTTCGCCTCTTGAGGCACATCACTGTGCAACAATTCATAATCGGGACCCAAAGTAGTATTTACAAATAGAAATCTTCGATCGTGCTGTTGATCTTTGGTTTCATAGTAATGCCAGATCTCAAAAGGGAAATAGTCCGGGTCATGCGGGCGTTGAATACGAGTAGACGGTGGACCATATTGCAAGTACACACGACCTCTGTCTGTTTGCCAGCCCTTTTTGATTCGCGTGCCGAACGCAGACTGCACGTCCTTTACTTGTTGCTCATACACTAAGAAATCCTTTTCTGGTTCTTTGCTATTTCTCTTGTACCAGAATGAATACAAAAAGCTTTGCAATTCTTTTAATTCAGAAGTTGGAAGTGTATTATCTATTGTATTTCGCTCTTGTGATTTAGCAATAGGCAAATGCGCTTGGAGCAAGTCATACAATGAATCTCTGTCTGTAAAGCGGGCTGCAAATGAAGAAGACAAAACTTCTTCGGAGATCACTTGGTTCGCTGGATCAATGGCTACAATGAGGTTTCTAGAAATAGCCCTGCGCTTTGAGCAGATGGCTTTATTGGTTTTATCGCGCGCTTCAACCACAACATAGTAATCACCAGATGGCACTTTCGTAATGTCTATGATATGAAGTTGTGGGCTAACTAAAGCTGATGTTTGACGCTTGATACGCGTTGCCTCTGATATCTCCTTCCCAAACTTATCTTGAACAGAATAGTAGAATGCATAAGGTTGTTGATCGCCAAGAATATTGTTTAATTGATAAAGCTCAGTATAGAAAATAATCGCATCTAGGTTGCTTGGAAAGTAGCTGCTGATGTAAGGTAACATATCGTACCCGCTCTTACTGAAGGCGTTTTCTTCGGTGGTTGGAGTGTAGGCACTGATGAATTCTATATCAGAGAAAAAAGCTCCCTCAGACAAGTTATCTATCATGATTTTTTGTGACGCTCTTTCCGGCTCTGGAAGGTTGGCGTACACATCACGTATCTCAATTTCGATGGTATAAACGCCATTTGGAAGAGAGAATCGTTCGAGGGACATGAAGTCATTTTTCTCATTGAATTTCACATAAGGTCCATCTACAGTGATTTTTCGGAAGTCCAAGACATTCTCGCCTTGAGTAACGATCAGTGTGAGTTCTGCTTTTGAATGGTAATAGCCGCTATCCGCCTCTGCTTGGGCGAAAGTGGTTCCATCGAATGAGGTCACAAACTCCACATACGGACCTTGTCCGGGAATGTGGAATACGCGATAATCAAAGTATGCGCGAATGGCAGAGGCTGAAATGCTTCCCAAAAAAAGCGCTATGGTGAATAAGAAATGGGTGCTGCGAATTCTCATACAACAAATATACACACTGCGCTCGAGAACAGACCCTTTTGAAAATGGGCTAGAGAAGTTAAGATTTGCTACAAGATGTAGCGTTCACGAATAATTTGGAGATGGTGAATTTCGTGTCCGAGGATGGCGGTCAGATAGGCTCTAGGAGTGACTTGCATACCATTGGCATTCCCTACGACGTCTATCACATGAGCACTAAGGCTTTTCGCGAGTGCAATCGTTGAACCTCTGACGGTACGCATTTCATTTAATATTTCGCTTATTGGCCGATGGGATGCATATGAATTTTTTACAAAAACATCTTCATCATAGCCTGGAAGTGGAGTAGTGTCGAGGCGCGCGAACCGCAGCGCACGATAAGCGAAAACACGTTCGGCATCGATGAGGTGAACTAGCAATTCTTTGATGTTCCATTTTCCCTCGGCATAACGGAAAAGGAGTTGTTCTTCTGATAACGATTCCACAAAAGGAATGGTCTCATTTAGCTGTCTTTCTAGTCCAACAATGATATCGTGATCTGTCACTTTACCAATGTAATTATCGAGGTATCCAAATGTTCCAACTGCTTTTTCCATCCTCCAAAGGTACTCATCAGGAGCGAAATGACTGCTAATAGAATTTAGCCAATGTGGGTAGGAAGGAGTACCAATCAGTATGGCCGTAGTTTTTTCCTAATCGAAGAATGATCAGATTCTTAGAAGGATTGACATACATGAATTGTCCGAGAATTCCTTGAGCCATGTAGTCGCCTTCTTTTGTTGGAAGCCACCATTGGTGTTGGTAATACCAACTGCTTCCATTTGTGGTGTCTACTTTCGTGGATTGTTCGATCCAACTCTTGCTCACAATTTGACGTCCGTCCCATTCTCCTTTATTGAGCATTAAACGACCAATTTTCGCGTAGTCACGCATTCGGGCGTTGAGACAACAAAACGTTTTTTCCATTCCGTCTTTCTTTTTGTCAATGCTCCACGAAGCATCGAACTCCATTCCAATAGGTGTCCAGATTTTTTCTTGTAAATATGCTGTTACTTTCTTCCCTTTTAATGCCTTCTCCAAGACTAATCCAAGTACTTGTGTATCCCCGCTGGCATAATTAAAAGCGCTGCCCGGCTTTCCTTCCGGTTTCATGCGCGCTACATATTTTCTAAGATTACGGCCGTAATAATATAGAGCAGCCTGTCCGAGTGGATTATAATAGCTTTCGTTAAAATCAATTCCACTGGTCATTTGAAGAAGATGAATAATTTTAATATCCTTCAAGCCTTCTTCTTTGAAATCAGGAATGTATTCGCTCACATATTCATCTGTCGACTTAATGAGACCCTCGTCAATGGCGCAGCCGATAAGTAATGATGTGACAGACTTGGCCATTGAAAAGGATGTCATGATACTCTCTTCTTCATAACCATTCAAGTAGTTTTCATAGAGTACAGTGTCGTTTCGTACTACCATAAATCCAACAGTCTTGGTTTTTTCAAGCCAACTCTCAAAGCTGAGCGAATCTTTGTTTAGAGTAATAGATTTTGGAGCTTTTATAGAATCTGATTTATGAAAATGAAAAGTATTGCCCAAAGGTGCGACCAGTGGTCGATTAGCGAATTTTTTATAGTCAGTAATATTGGCAAAATTGTAGACGAAAAATCTCCCTACATGACAACTCGCGAATACGATTACAAATGCCCCAAGTAATAAAAAATATCTTCTCATAATCTTGTCTAATTGTATAGAACTGATCTAGCGTGGAAACCAGATTCCTAAGATAAGGAAAGTGAAGGATGCGATGACGAGAGAAATGAGATAAACAATCTGCCACTTCGGTCGGTCCTGTAGTTTTTGCTGTTGATTAAAAGGATCGAAAACAAGCGAAATTCCGAAGTTCATTGCAACATCAGTATATTCTTTTCCAATTATCAAAAAGATGATAGCAATAGTTACGAAGGAGTAGTGTAAAAAAATAAGAAATTTGTTGTTCATAGTAAGATTATCGATTAGTTTTCTTTAGAGGGAGAGTAACCAAAATATTTTTTGTATGCCTTACTAAATGCGGCAAGATCAGAAAAACCGATTGCTTGCGTGACTTGAAGGAGTGGTGTTTTTTTTATTAATAATTCTTTAGCAAGCAGCAGTCTCTTTTGAATAAGTAATTGATAAGGCGTGACATTGAAAGTGATCTTGAATGTTCTAATGAAATGATATTTCGACATTCCAGCTAAAAGCGCAAGTTTATCAGTATCTAGGTCATTTAAATAATTCTCCAAGATAAATTCCCGACATTCTTCAAGTTTGAGAAATGTCTCATGATTGGTAATGTTTTTTTTAAATTTTAAATTGGAGAGTTGATTAAATATAGCTACTTGATCTGTGATCATTGCTTCCGCGAGGGAATAGAAGATCTCAGCTTTGAAAGCTTTTTTTTGAGCATTTTCTGCTTCCGATATTTCAACGAGTTCAGCAAGGGCATAGCCGAGGATAGTATTTTGTTGTTTGTATTTATTCACCAATAATTTTTCGCTGAATAAATATTTCTGAAAATCGGAATCATTTTCAAAATGAAAAGAAGCTACTTCTGAAATCACTTCCTCCGAAATATCGACACAAAGTCCTTTGACGCCTTGTGGATCATTGATAGCAATATTGGCGAATGTTTGACTATTCCCGAGAATATACTCACCTGCAGTAACCTCAAATTTTTTATTGCCGATGTAGTACTTTTCCATTCCGGAAATGACCAGCTTGGCAGCGAATCCAGAGAACGGAATTTCTGTTTCTATTTTTTGAATATTAGAAACTCGAATCGCATTTTTTCTATCGTCGCTGTAAAGTGTCTGGTTATTCAAGACATTCTTATTTAGTTAATTTGAATACATCAACTCCAATGGAGTAGCCGAATATGTTATCATTAGTCTTATAAATTCTGATTTTATTACATGCTTTGCCAAGATTTATTTTATTCCAAGTTTTTCCTCCATCGAGCGTTTCATATCCGCTGTTCATAGTTCCTACATAACCATGGTTTTCATCAATGAAGCCAATTCCAAATTCTCGAGCGGTGCCGTCATCGCAAAGGGGGAGTTCGCTCCATGTCTTACCACCATCTATCGTTTTGGCGATATATTGAGTCGTATTAGCAGGATTATAAGATTGGATTGTAGCGTATCCAATTTCTTCAGTCGGGAAATGTACCTTCCAAGTAGTTTCGTAAGGGCGTTGTGATTGATACACAGGTGTCCATGTTTTTCCACCATCACTTGTCGCTAGTATGAGGGCGTTGCTTTGTCCGATGTCAGCATTGCTAGCGCTGCAAGCGATTCCATTCTTTGTATCGAACATGTCGATGTCAAAAAACATTTTTCCATATGCATCTAGTGGCCAAGACTCCCAGCTTTTACCGCCGTCATGTGAGACCAACATGTTAGCAGGCGCACCAACTCTACCAACGGCATAGATGTGATATTTGTAATCGATGACCCCGTGATTGATATACTCTTCTTTCACGACATCAATAGCACATAGTCCTTTCACATATGGACCAGAGTAGTTCACTGGTTTCCAGTTTGCACCTCCATCATTGGTCATGTAGAGCGGGATGGTGTCAGTAACATTGGGGAAATAGTCTGTTCCGACCGTCCCTGCAAATCCCGTCTTATCATCGAGGAATGCAATGCATCGAAAGAACGTTCCTTTCTTTTCAAGTTGTAACTCCCAATTAATACCTGCGTTTTTTGTGTGATAAATACTACCGAGACCATTTACATACCATCCTTCATTTTCATTAACGAACCATATATCGTCCTGTTTGCCAGGATACGGCTTGGTGTTGAGCTTCGACCATTGCAGTGATGCGTATGATTCTTTCTTTGGTTGGTTCAATGCAATGCTCCAATCCACTGCTGTTTTACCAACTTCTGGATTATAGGAATTGAATAACTCTAAGTACTGTCCTGAGCTAAATTTTTCATAAGCTGTTTGCATATTACCAATCTTAGAGAAGTAGTGATCAGTGTCTTTGAAGGTTTTATGCGTTGCTTTTCCCGGATGATAGAAGTTAACTGTGTAGGCTATCTGAGCATGGTCTTCATTTGAGAAGGCTTGGAAATCGGCATCACCGTTCATAACAAGCACATCGCCTGGATTAGCTTTCCATGCATCAAGTAATTTCATGCTTTGGATTTGTCTCCAATATTCTGCATTGCGATCCCAGATTTTTGATTTGCCATCGTACATCCAATCGCGTCGAAGAATGGTATCAAGTTGTGAGTCTTTCGAAAGATTTTCGAGTGATTCGTTTTGAATAAAAAACCGGTAGTTTAGTGCGTATTGACTTCTGCAATACGCTTCGAATTCCAGGGGATCAGGATTTGCGAGCATCGTTTGCACACGATTCAATTCAAGTTGATATTCAAACCATGATTTTGCAGTGGTGCCATAGACAATAGTTCCTTGAACAGCTGATTTGGCAGCCACAAGAGGAGCAACAACACCTCCCATCGAATGACCAAAAATAATCACTTGGGTAGAGTCAACATAGGGGAGGGATTTGAGTTTTTTCAATCCATTATAGAAACCTTCCACTTCATCATAGAGGTCACATTCTTCACATTTCTTAGTGTTACGACTATCGCCTAATCCTGATTTTTCAATGCGAAGCGTTACATAACCCGCATCTACATAAGCATCAATTATTCTTTTGTACGGATGGTTAGATTCGAGTCCATCAATAGAACTGCAGGTATAGCCTGGAATGAATAGCATAGCAGGTAGCTTGCCCTCTTTTTTGGGCTTATTGATGATAGTTCTTAATTCACCTGATTGATACGGTGTGAAGGTATAGATGACTTCAGCATTGTCATCTGTTTCAATGGGACGTCCAGCAACTTTTCCTTTTAAAGTGGCTTTCTTACCAGCGCGGATTACTTGTATTTTTATTTCATCCCCGTCCACATAAGAATTCAAAGCACCTCTTAAACTTGCTATAGAATTGATTTCGCTTTCTCCGATATGTGTTATGATATCGTCGGCTTGGAGTTTAATGTTGATAGAAGTGCCTCCAATGGTTTGATTGACCTTTATACCAATGGGCTGTTTCGCTTTTTCTTCATCGCTCAATTCTGTGAGTTGCGCTCCCAGATAAGCCTTGCGACCCGTGGACTGCGCAATTGATGAATGAGAAAAGAGCATCATTGCAATGCTTAGGAAGATATAAACCTGCTTCATAATTTTAATTCTATTGAAACAAAACTAGACGCGATCATTCTGAACTGACTTGTCCAAAGTTGCTAATTTGATGAAAGGTTAGTATAGGTTGGAAGCGGACAAATACCTTGATTTCGGACTACACTCGCTCACTTAACTTTCCTCAATTTGCGCCAAGGTGGCTTTGAGAGCTTTTAGATATTTACCATAAAGCAAGTGAATTACTAGTACAACTAGGAAATAGATGATGGCATATAGCATAGCTACTACCGCTATTAAAACCCACAAGCCCGTATTGCTATCCGTTCCTGGAATTTCCAAAAAGGCATATTCCGGATCATTCGTTTTTCCAGCTTGATAGCCAATGATCATCCCAATCAGCATTCCAATGGGCATCAAAATCGCAATTAGTCGTTTATAGGTTTTGATAAATGCAGAAACCAACGCAATCAATGATTTCAGCCACATTTTGGTATTGCCAACAGCATCCTTATTTAAAGACTTTAAATTTCTATAATGTGGATAAAATATGACGATCTGAACAATGGTTGTAATCCAAACAATAAGCGAAACAATAATGGAGAATGAAGAAATATTTTGAAGAAGAAAGTTGACAGATAATGCGAGAGTAAGTACTACTGAGATGCCAGTTTCCATCAGCATATTTCGTAGTACCTTCTGAATTGCAGTAGTAGTCTTCTTTTCTATTACTGATTGAAGCTCCTCCTGTGACTTGAGTTTTAGCTCATTCACTTTTGAATTCAATATGTTTTTAAAATCGTCTAGTTCCATTTCATTTGTCATTTACCATTAATGCTTTCAAACTTGCTTTCGCGCGACTCATTTTTACGGCGACATTATTCGGAGTGATTCCGAGCATTTCTCCGATGGTTTTATAGTCGAAGTCTTCTAGGTAGAGTGTGATCAAAGCCTTGTCAACCTTATTGAGCAGTTTGATGGCATTATACATTTCTGCGAAGGCATCTTCTTTATCATTACTTCCCCAAGGATCATCGGCGAGTGCACTTGACGAGCCCGACCAAAAGGAGAAAAGATTGTTCTTCTTGTTTTCTTTTTTGAACCAAGAGATTGCTGTGTTGAGGGATACTTGATAAAGCCACGTGCTAAACTTTGATTCTCCTCGAAAATTACCAATCGACTTCCAAGCTTGTAATACGATCTCTTGAAACAAATCCTCACGATCCTCTGCGGAGTGGGAGTATAGCAGACACACCTTGAAAATAATTCCCTGGTGTGTCTGAATTTCTTGAGTGAATTGTTGTTCTGAAAACATGGTATGCGCCACCAAATGTATTATTGAATTGGCTTCAAAGTGTATCCTGCTTTGCGCAGTAGTTCTATTAAGCCCTTATCTCCAGCAAGGTGCGCAGCACCCACCGCATAGAATGTGGCATCTTTCTTCGATTGAGTAATGATTTGAGGAATCCAGTTTTCATTTCGATTTCCTAGTAATAGATTTTCAAGATTTCCCTGACTGTACTCTGTTTCCTTGATCATTTTATACAAGCCGTTGATGTCTTTGCTACGATAGAGATCAAGCATTTTATTTGTTTCATCGGCCATTTTATTTTCATCAAGAAGATATTCTGAAAAGAGCCTGCTTTGCAGAGCGTAAGGGATGCTGTCGAATACATCGAACTGTGACTCGATGGTTTCTAAGCCGAGAACCTCTTTCTTTTGACTGAGTGCGATTTTTACGAGTTCTAGTTCCCATGATGCCGGCGAACATTTCATGACAGAGGGATAGATCATTGCTAATAGCAGCATAGGCTTGTAATTGTCCACTGCGGCAGCAGGAGCGCCTATTTTAGTTTGTAGTGCCTTATCAATATTAGCAAAGGTTTCTGGAGAAAGATATTCGCTCATCTTGTGGCCGTCTTTCATGAGCATTCCACCTTGCATTTTCGATGCAAGAGTAGGATCATCCATGTCAAGTTCAAGATATACAGAACTAGATGAAGTAATAGCGCTTTCTATTGCAGGGGTAATGATCAGATCTTCAGGACAAATGAGGTGGAACGTACCGTACAAATAGGATGGTTTCTTCAAATCCTTTCCTGATATTTCCCAAAGAAGACTTTTCTCTTCTGGCTTCTGAGCGAATAGAAGAAGGCCTATAAAGATGAAGGCGATGGTGGTGATATACTTTTTCATTTTTTGAATTTTGACTTATGAGTATATCATCATCAAGAAATATTACATGAGGATAAAAAAAAAGCTCAGACGCTTAAAAAAGTGTCTGAGCTTTTGAAATTGTTATAAAGAAAATGGATCTACTGAATCAAAAGCCTCTCTGTAATCTGATTTCCTTCTCTTGTTTCAACTCGAATAGAATAAACTCCAGCCTTTAATTCAGGTAAGGACAATCGTACAGTTGCACTCGAGTTACCTTGGAATTGCAAGCACGTTTTTCCTAGACCATCATAAATAGAAATGTTTTCAATGAGGCTGTTGTCCACACTTAATTGAATCATTTCGCCAGATGTTGGATTCGGATATACAGATAGTTTCATATCATTTCCTAGTTCAGTGACACTCACAATATCCAAAGCCAAATGTTTGGTGATTGCTGCATCATTGCTATTGCCATTATTTCCTTTTCCTGCAAGAAATACGGATTCTTCAATAGGATCAATGACCATTGCATTAGCATCATCGAATGCCGTCATGATAGAGGTTAGGGAATAGCCATTAGTGAACATTGGATTGCTTTCGCCTGATACAGTAGTGATCGATGCTAAGAGGAAATCGCGATCATCGAAGAAGAAACCTCCTGATGTACCACAAGCAAATAAGTTGTTATCGAAATATGCGATATCATTAAATACGTCTTGAACATTTAGGTCAAAAGAGTAAATCCCATTGTCAGCAAAGTCTGTTCTCAAATCGCCATCAGGATTCAATCCGATGATCGTTGCATCGAAAGAAAAATCGGGAAGTGTAGTGTATCCAGCTAGGTAGATATTCTCGCTATTGTCTAGAACAAGAGCATAGGCAGCATCGATGTAGGAGCCAACAGGAATGACTACAGAACCAAAGTCTCCAAAGCCAACATCAAGCGCACCGATGTCTGCGAATCGCACCAACAAAACATCATTATCGATTTGACCTTCGTTTGTGATACCATTGCCATAATAACCGCAAGCCAGCAGGTTTCCTTGACCGTCTTCTTTTACATCATAGAAGGTATTATCTGTGCTTGAAGCAGGGGATAGGTTTGCGCCATCTATACCAAAAGATGTGTCAATGTCACCGTCAGCAGTGAGACGCATAATGATTGGAACAACGGCAAAGTTGGGTAACATAGCGCTTCCTACACCTACAATTTTATCTCCAGCTACAAGTGTTGCACCATAGCAATATTCGTCGCCAGAATAGAAGTCTGTTGTACGAAATCCATTGTCGCCGAAAGTAGTGTCGATTGTACCATCAGTATTCAATCGAAAGAATAGCATACTGAAAACATATTGTGCATTCGCAGCAGCGCCGCATACGACTATTTTGCCATCTTCTTGAATGAGTATTTTGTACGCATAGCTTTCTGTGTAGTCAGTAATGATAACATGACCATTATCTCCAAAGCCTGTATCCGCAGTTCCATCAGCATTGGTGCGCAGTACGAGCAATTGACCTGCAAAAGCTTGAGACAAGGCAGTTCCAGCAGCTATTACTTTCCCATCGTCTTGCAACGCGACAGTTTCTATGTTATCCTGAAAACCGAAGTCTTCAATATAACGCCCATTTTGTCCAAAGTCAGGATAAAGAGTTCCTGCTATTTGAGCTTGAGAAGTGAATGAAATAATTCCGAGTGCAAAGGATGAAATAAGTAGTGATATTCTCATATATTATTGTAATTAATAATGCAGAGATACGAAAAATGTCGCATACCCTCGAAAAAGATCAAAGGGTATGCGACGCAATAAAATCGAATTTATTTCTTCTAAAAGGTTGAGCGGAGTGCTAGCATCTCCACTTGCAGCGCTATTAGCAGGCAAGCTTAGTAAAAAAGTCAGCTATCTCCTCTTTGGAATTCTCACGGTTATCTGGAGCTTAAAAATCTTAATTCCCTTGATCTGAAATTCGGGATTTCTAATGTTGTTTACTTATTAAATCTTTCCTTTTAAGAATCCCAAATTGTATCCAACACCGAAGCCATACCATGGCTGTCGGTCGTAGTTCCATTTTCGAGCAATCGGACCGTGTGACATATCAACTCCACCGAATATACCAATTTTGAAATCATAGAATGTTGTGTAAATACCAATACCATAGGTCGAGATCAAGATGTCAATGGATCCAGAATAAGGCTGGTATTCGAGGCTTGATGAAGTAGCATCAAGTTTCTGTGAAGAGAATCCTAGGAT
>JAIXWP010000088.1 GCA_027491215.1 Flavobacteriales bacterium
ACCAACTACAAATCAAAATGCCATAGACCTCGTAGAAAAATACAATGGCAACTATGTTTTTGAATGTGCAAGAATGTACTACGGCCCCCCGCCGAAAATAGACATCAATAATATCTATGGGATTACAACATTTGAATTAGGATAAACTAAGTTAACCCAAGCGAACCATCACAATAAAAAAATTATTTAATCATTAAAAATTAGCAGCTAGAGATCATTTGTCATTTGTCATTTGTCATTTGTCTCTTGTAATTTGTCACTTGCTTTGTCTCTATTTTTCTTCATCGTTATCTTATAATCCTCAGGCGTTCCTTGGATGCGGATGTTTACGAATCTGGTGCGCTTGTTAGGGTCGGCAGATTGAATTTCATCGACTTGCTCTGGATCTACTTCTTCTTTTTTCTTTCCTCCGAAAAGCTTACTCGACGCAGCTTGTGTGACCATCTTCCAAGGCACACTCACATAATAATCCATGTTCATATTCAAATCCTGAGAACCCGATATTTCCATAAATCCTAAACTAGAATTAATACTCATCTTCGGTATGGTCAATTTTCCTTGGGTTAAGTCAATGTGATTAGTGAGCGTATCAAACATTACTTTCTTCACATTTTTATCCGCGAAATAATCTGCCATCGCCTCTAACATTGCATAATTTTCCAATCGACCATTCAAGACTTCCATGTCAATGTGAATCTCGGAATCATCAATGATGGGAACAAGATCTTTATGCATATGAATTTTCCCTGTAATCTTTCCCGACAATTTTCCATGCAAATTCTCCGACACCAAATGATCTTGACCAAAATTGTCAAACTTCAAAAGCAGTTTATCTAAATCAACATGCTGCACATTGATATCAGGAGAAAAATAAATGGCCTTCGGATTTGAACCATTAAAATAACCTTTCAAATCCCATATACCATCTGCGGCTTCAAGATGTGCCTTCTCAATATAGATATAATGATTTGGAGTAGTTCGTAATTTCCAATCGATACGATCAATCAAATACTTGTGATAATTCAAATGCGCAATTTTAATATCGAATGTCATATCCGTAAACGGCAACTCATAAAGATTGAATCCCGCATCATGCTCTGAAACAGTAGCAGCGCCTGTATTTGATGAAGAATTCGATGTTGTTGTTTCTTGGAAAAACAATTCATCGAAGTTCAGTCGATTCGACGTAAGCTCAAAATGATTATCGCGCTTCTTGATATTCTCATCATCTCCTAAATAATAATTCAAAGATGTTTTAAAATCTGAAGAACCAATCTTTCCGCTGAAATTTTGCACCATGATGTGATCATCTTCATAATGAATGCGACCATTAAAATTTTCTAATCGCTGATGGTGTACTTTCATTTTTGCACCAAAATGATCGAGATCTAAATCAATAGAACGAAGTCCATTATTAAAATGTAGATCTGCCACTCCATGAAACTTCAATTGATCAAACTCCTCATTTCTGTAGTCTTCTGGAACGTAATTCTCTCCGTTGTAGGAAAACACATCATGCAGTTGTAAAACATTTGAGGTCCAATCAAACTCTACGCGCGTATCACCAGCAGGATTTTCTTGGAACCATAAATCATAATGCTTCAATTTTCCTGAGAAAAAGAAATCACTCTTATCGATCATGCCTTTAAAGTCGATCACGCGAAAATCCTCTTCTTCGATAAACACATCCGCATGAAAATCATGAAGGGTATGCGGATAGTTTTTCATTTTCGCATAAAGATTTTTTACAAAAAATTCTCCCATCGGCAAATTAGGAGACTCTGTCATCGCGCGCGCACTGCTTGTAAATTCGGCATCTACAGAGAAGTTTTCGATTTGCTCATTCACTGATTTCAATGAATCCTTTCCTGTCAATTCATATAAATTAAGGAGTCTACTCGATACTTTTAATTTTGAAGTGACTGGAATATCCGTATGGTGAATGATGGCAGGTAGATCAGAAACGGTTCCGCTCAGTTGAATATCGGAACTGCCCACTACCATGTTGAAATAATTAATCCGCGCTTCATGTCCATTCAGCTCGGCATAGAGATCAATATCCTTGATGGGTAAATTCACATTCGATTTTGCAAATGATAGATTGTCGATTTTTAATTGTGTGAAATAGGATTCATTCAATTTTTCAATACTGCGCTCGGGATGTTCCAAATCAATGATATCCCTGAAGTTCATGGTCAATTCTACTTTTCCTTGCAAATCACTCAAATCTTCTAACTCAAAAAACTTCGCAAGAAAATCCAATTGAAAATCAGATTTCAGTTGAAGATTGATATCAGGAGAATTAAAATTCCTTACGGATAAATTTCCACTAAACAATCCCGCCTCCGGACGCGCTGAGAAATTCTGAATGCCAAACTCCATCGTTTCAGGACTCCGCAAATCTCCGTTCGTGAAATAACCCACAAAATTCAAATCATTGATTTGCTTGTTGACTTTGTAATTATTGATATACGCTTGCTCGCATCCAAAGCGCGCATTGATAGAGGGAGTATGACCATTGATTGATTTACCATGAATACCGACTTCGAAAAATATCTTTCCCGCATTATCATATTTCTTCAATGTAGGAATGAGCTCTTCGGGAGCCATTGCTATGAATAAATCGAAATTTGGCTTATTACCCTCAAAGTCCAGATCGATATAAAGGTCATCATTAAAATCCAACTTGCCTTTAGCGTTAAAGAACGAGTCCTCGAGTTTAATCGTCGAAGGTTGAATCACCAGCACCTCTTCGGATCCAACATAATCCAATTCGGTGTCAATGACGAAATGTTTATGCTTCACATAACTCGTATCGCCGTTTAATACTAGGTTCGACTCAAACTTTGCAAAGAGAGAAGCATACACATGACCATCCGAGGTTTTAAACTTCGATACAGCCTCTTCCACCAATAAGTCTACCAATACATGATTCGCTTCATTGAGTTTTGAAATATCTACATTCTCTAATTCAATCCGGCTGAGATCGAGATGAAACTCCTCCGCAGTGTTCTCTACGGGCTTTACGGAGGTCAAGGCCTTTGCGATATTAAATTCCCCGTCAACATGCTGCACCAATCGAATAACGCCATCCTTGAGCTTTATACGCTTGATTTGCATTTGACCATTGATAATAGACCACAAATCAAATCCCACATAGATATCATGTACATCTAAAATCGGATTTACCTTTAGATCTTTTGATTCGTAAACCTTTGTTTCTTCGAAATCAATGGAGATGTAGGGAAAATTTTCAAAAAGAGAAATGTGCGAGTCTTTGAGTTCTACCGCTCCCACAAAGTCAGCATTCATTTTCACAAGTAGTTCTTGCACAATAGCGTCTTGCTTGGCATAAACCACTCCCACCACCACTGCAAACAACAATATTGGAACCATTACGATTGCCAACATAATGCGTCGAACACGCTTAGCCTTAAAGAATTTGAGCCACTTCATAGTGGCTCAAATTTAATTCATTCTATGTAAAACAAACTATCCGCGTTTGCCCCAATGTGCTTTTGGTGCAGCATTGCCCGATGATTTCTTTTCTCCACCTTGACCGCTTGGTTTTCCTCCTGGCTTACCTCCTGGGCGTCCACCGCCGCCTGCTTTGCGACGATTACCGCCACCACCTTGTGGAGGTCTTCCACCATTTCCACCACCTCCGCTTCTTCCGCCTGGGCGGCCGCCGCGTTGAGGTTTCGGTTCTGGTATAGGATTAAAATCCATCAATGGGAAAGGATGATTATCAATCACTGGAATTTTCTTGGCGATCAATTTTTCGATATCCTTCAAATAAGCTTTCTCTTCTTGATCACAGAATGAATACGCTGTGCCTTTAGCACCCGCTCTTCCTGTTCTTCCAATACGGTGAACATAAGTCTCTGGGATATTCGAAAGGTCATAGTTGATCACGTATTCCAATTCATCCACATCAATACCACGTGCTGCAATATCTGTAGCCACCAGTACTCGAGTGGTTTGATCTTTAAAATTACTCAACGCACGCTGACGCGCGTTCTGTGCTTTATTTCCGTGAATTGCCTCTGCTTTGACATTAACTTTTTGCAACACCTTCACGATCTTATCTGCGCCGTGTTTGGTTCGTGTAAATACCAATGCTGTTTTGATCTTAGGCTCTTTCAAGATTTCAATCAGTAGATTGTTCTTGTTGCCTTTATCTACAAAGTAGATATACTGTTGAATAATTTCAGCTGTAGAAGAAACAGGAGTAACTGTTACTTTCTTCGGCTCGAATAAAATCGTATTAGATAGTTTCACAATCTCGGGTGGCATGGTTGCCGAGAAGAACAATGACTGTCTCTTCTTTGGTAATACCGCCAAAAGGCGCTTTACATCATGAATGAAGCCCATGTCTAACATGCGATCCGCTTCATCCAACACAAATATTTCTACATCTCGCAAAGTCAAATGACCTTGGTTCATCAAGTCTAATAATCGACCTGGTGTAGCGATGAGAATATCCACTCCTTGACGAAGTGTATTCACTTGTGGATTTTGATTAACGCCTCCAAAAATGACAGTGTACTTCAAAGAAGTATGACGGCCATAAGACTTAAAACTATCACCAATTTGAATGGCTAACTCTCTTGTTGGAGTAACAATTAAACTGCGAATTTTTCTCTTCTTTTCGTTGCTGCGCTCGGCGCTAAGAAGCTGTATGATTGGAATAGCAAATGCTGCTGTTTTTCCTGTACCTGTTTGCGCACAACCCAATAAATCGGTTCCTTCTAAGATGATGGGAATAGATTGCTCCTGAATCGGAGTTGGTTTCGTGTAACCCTCTTCCTGCAACGCTTTGAGGATTGGCTCCACGATGTTCATTGAATGAAATGACATATTAAAAAAATGGATACTAATAAGTTGAGATTACGTTATCCCAAACCGCATCCAATTACAAAGATAGGCTTTTTAATTTTGAGGGGTACATTCCGAGGCCGAGCTCTCCAAACTTGAAAGCAAATCGGAGGTGGGAAATGCTCGTTTAAACTTCTCTAACTCCAACTTTCCCTTTTCACATTCTCCAACTTCAAACAACAAGAAAACCAAGTCATGCATCTCATTTTCTAGCTGCCTTTGAGCAACGCTCTTATAACGGTAGTATATTGATTTTTCATACATTCTCGTTTTCTCATCAACATCCTGAAATTGTAAGTACGCACCATGAATATAATAATTTGAAGCTAAATTGCTATAGTATTCAGCCATGTTACTTTTCACGATGGTAGTATCAAAGTTTAATAGATTTTCTTTTTGAGAAAGGACCACAGAAAAATCAACAACTCCACAAGACGATGGGACAAGGCGATCCTTGTGGAAAAAATAATCACTTTCATCTACCCAGCTATCTCCATGACGCTTTACTTCTTGAATGGAAACTTTGGTCAATCCTGCTCGAATAAAATTCAATTGCTTTGCAGCAGCGAGCGACAGATCGATCATGCGCTTTGATGATTGCGGCAAACGATCATTGACCTTCACATATACAACGCTATCATTACTGAGATTCGTTACTTTCAACATGGTACCGAATGGCAAATTTTTGTGCGCAGCAGTTAAGCTGTCTTGACGAAAAACCTCACCACTGCTCGTTCTACGACCATCAAATTTGTTGGCGTAATAACTCGCTACTCCCGTGCTGATCTGTGCTGTAGAAAGCATCGAGATCATCGCTCCGAAAATTACTAGTATCCATTTCATATCAGCAAGATAATAAAAATTAATCAAATCACTTTTTTACCTTCGCTTCATGAGAGCAGTAATACAACGCGTCGCCCATTGCAGTTTAGTCATCGATGAAAAAGAATTCAGTCGCATCGGCGAAGGACTCTTGGTATTGTTAGGAGTAGAAGAAACGGATACAGAAAAAGAAGCCGACTATCTCGCGTCAAAAATTTCTCAGATGAGAATATTCAATGATGAAAATGACAAGATGAACTTATCGGTAAATGACATCAAAGGTGAAGTTATGGTGGTGAGTCAATTCACCTTGTTTGCCGAAACAAAAAAAGGCAATCGTCCATCTTTCATTCGCGCCGCCCGCCCCGAGCAAGCCATTCCGCTCTATCATTATTTTATAGAAAAAATTTCCACCCTCATTCCCAAACCCGCCGCCACCGGCCAATTCGGCGCCGACATGAAAATCACGCTCCTAAACGACGGCCCCGTCACCATCATCATAGAAAGCTAAAACAATTCTTGATTCGGAATTCGGAATTCGAAAATTATAAATTCTCATTCCAATTATACGCCAATAACCGTAAGCTGTTAGCCTCATCCAACTAGTCACTTGTCACTAGTAGTTAGTAACTAAACATCCGTTATCCCTCGATAAATCAATTTCTCCACCATGGGTGGGATGGGGAGTAATCCTAGTTTGAGCGCAGCTTTCACAGCGTCGGTGTCTGTTTTTATTTGATGTCCACCTTCCTTCGGCT
>JAIXWP010000078.1 GCA_027491215.1 Flavobacteriales bacterium
AGGATGATTGGTTTGGGTTCCTATTGTACCCGCAGTTGAACTTAATTGAAACTGCGAACCATTGATTCCCCATACTTGTGCATTAAGTGTTGATGAGAAAAGTACGCAAGAGCCAAGCATGGCTATGCCTTTAAAGATAGTTTTCATGTTATTTGATCAAGATTTATTATATCAAATATAATGAAAATCAATTTCGAAACAAATTAATTTCACGTTTCCTAAAAAAACGCTCTCAACTGAACACCACCCGCGTGAATGGCGGGTATTCCTTGGGGTTTGCGGCCATCGTAGGTTAGACTTAGTTGCAAATTTTTCGCAACCGTTCGTTGTATTATAATATTCCACGTGGCATTAAAACCAACATTTAATCCTTCTAAAATATCAAAGGCCAAAGATGTATTTCCATCTCCATTATACTGGATATTATAAAACTTCAAACCTCCTTGTAAACTTCCTTTTTCAATACTGTTCAAAGTAAAACCTGCCCCATAACTCAACACTTTAGCACGCTCTATTCCCAGTGTATTCTCTTTCTCTGAATACTCTCCATTCAAATTGAATCGCGAACTCGTCTGTGGCTGCCAAATAATACTTGGTTTGATACTCGTGTACTGCAATGAATAATTTCTTCCTGATAAAAAATCAGAGGACACATCACGCACTCCCAAGCGCTGCTCGCTTGCGAACGCAATATCCTGAACAAAGGCCCATCTAAACGCTAGTTGATGATAGTCCTCCCCGCGCGATTCAAATCCATTACTCAATAAATTCTTGTTCTGCAATTGCTGATAGGTATAGTCTGCTGTAAATCGAGGATGTGATTTATTGAAAAATAAAGTATTTCGAAATGAGCCACCCAATGCCAAAAGAACGGTGTCCCCTAAGTTTGATATAAATGGATTAAAACGATCTTGCTCATCCTCGCGATTTGTTTTTCGATCTATGCGATAAGACGCCTGATCACTCCACTTCGCTACAAATTTTTTCCAACCATTCGTTTTCTTCCAATTCTTCCCCGTTTGAATTTGCACTGATTGGCTGAACTGATTGGTGTAGGTACGCACATAGTCTGTGGTCTGCACAAAACTTCGAATGTAGTTGGCTTCATAGACAAACTGTGCAACTTCAAATTCATTCAAATCGCGCACTCCATCATTATTATAATCACGCCAAACATAATTTCCCTGCCCAGCTGGAACTTCCAAGTAAATAAATTCACGACGCTGCTCTAGTCCACTTCCGATTTCATAGAACGTTGAACTCTGCAACCAGCCGCTTGGTGCTTTGTAATAATATTCTACTCTACCTATCAAAGTATTCTCAGGCTGCTGTGTAAATAATTCTGGATCGATTGCACGCAGTCTTCTATTACTCACCCGAATGTTCATTCGGTTTTCTCTTTTTCCCCGTTGACTCCAATTAGCTCCGTATTCGTCTGCTCGTGCTGAACCCAGTAATAATCCTTCTCTCGGCCGCCAATCCAGGCGATCACGATAATAGACCGACACACTCGTCTTCAACGTATCGCTCGTTCCTGCAATCACTTGCCAATCATAAAAGCGATACGAATTACTCAACACACTATCTCTTGATTCCAAAAAATAACGATTCAATTCATGTTCATCTTTGAATGTCAATTTGAATTTCCCGAGCACTCTAGAAACTTCGCTTTGGTGTCTCACGAAAGAAGTGTTTCGCAATCCGTCTGTTTCAAGCGCAGAACCCTTCGTTATCACTGTCCACTTTTGCGTGCGAATATTCGTGCCCACATTGGCTTTCTGTCCGTTATAGCCCGATCCTATACTCAAGTATTCACCGCCCACCCAAGCATTGCCTATCTTGTCTTTTTCCCATCCGCCCTGCACTCCAATCCATTGCAAATCTGAAATCAAATTCAGCCCTAATAAATTCCAATTTCGATCAAATTCTACCTCACGAAATCGCTCGATACCGACGAAGGTTCTCGAATTGTACTCGTACTGTCCGCCCACAGAATATCGCGCGCGCTGTATCGAGTCATTGAGTATTTTTTTCTTGGAAAAAATTTCCCAGCCTCCCTTCACTGCATATCCCACATCGTCGTTGGCATCCCTTCCGCTAAAGGTATTCAGATCATTCACCGATAATGCTGCTTCAATGGAGGCAGTGTTCTTATCACTCCATTTGCGGCGGTGCCCTCCATGAATGAGCTGGCGTTTTTTCGGCGCCACTAATAAAAGCTGCGGAACATAACTTCCTTGTGAAACAAAAACGCCATCTACCAAAATGGGACTTACCCATTTAAACTTACGTCCATTGGCAGTAAAACCATCCTCGACATAATCTCCATTCCCCAAACCAACGTTGGTAAATTGAGCCCGATAGATAGCATCTTCAGGATTCGTTGAAAAAACTAAAACGCTATCAAAACCCAGTGAGTCTACCAAGGCGTACAACACTTGACTACTCGAGTAACCCACACTATCAATACCCGACGTAAATGCCGCAAGCGGATCGTCGCCAGCATTCGCCAGTAATTCACGTTGATCACCTGTTAGATCTTGTTGTAATGGCTGATTCTTTGCATCCGACTCAGAGTACAAATTGAGAAAAGTCAGGGCGCTTTCGTCACCATAAGTAAGCGCGGTATGTAAAAGAGGACGAGCGTATCGGCGATCAGAATATTGAAATTCTACAACAATTCTTCGATCCTTGGTAATGAACTGTTTCGGAGTAAAAATAATTTCCGCAGCATTATAATCGATGATGTAGTCGCGGTCTTGACCACGCTCCAATTTTCTACCATCAATAAACACCGCCTCTGTTCCCGCAAGGATCACAATAAACAATTCATTATCCGCGCCCGTCAAGCGATACGGCCCTTGATTCCCTTCGATACCTTGGATGACATTTCTCGCAAAACGCCCCTTGGATACAGAAGCCGACGCCTCCACTGTCAGTGTTTTTTCCTTTACTTTTTCGTTCGTAAAAAAATAAGCTCCTTGTGATCTTTTAAAATAATTCGTGAAATATCCTTGAGGTTTTTTCAGTAAAAAATCACCTGCAATAATTTTGGTTTTATCATCAAATATTTGAATAAAAACCTGATCAAAATCTTGCAGTTGCTGGGTACTTCCGTTGGGTTGAATAGGAATATTATCATCTGAAATAGAAGCCAGCAATTGAAAACGATCCGACAATCGACCGTTCATTTGAAGATTGAGATTTGAATTTACAGTGAGATTTTGTGCATTACCAAAACTCACTCCTCTGGATATACTTCCCGATTTTCGTATGCCCGAATCGTCGAGTAAATTCTCCGCAGTGAAAGGCTGCGGCACATAAGCCTGGATCATCCCACTCCCCGCCGCGGTGATCAGTGTGGTATCCTTATTAAAAATGCGCGAGGGAAAAGCCCTTGGAAACACACGATAGCTGACACGGATAGAGTCGGAAAAGGTTGAATCGATTCGAATCAATTGCGACTTTACATTGAGCACCATGAATGCCTTGCAGGGCGCACCATTCAGAGTCGAAATCTGAACAGATTGCGGGATAAGACTCAGAGAATCAAGCACAATTGTATCTGCAGAGGCAAGCACTTTGACGCGTTCATTGGAGAGCTGCGCCCAGACATGCGTTGGGGCATAGCATGCCAGCAGTAGCAGGCACCATCGAAGAACTGCGATATTAAAACAATGCTTGATCACGATAAGAGGCGCATCCAAAAAGGAATTTCTCTGAAAAAATTGTATTCAGGCGTCTAAAATACCGCTCATCACAAGAGCTACCTCAAAACTGTCAATAATCTTGTAGCTTCGTAGTCTATGTTTATCCGACTGATCAAAGAAAGTTTTTTGTTTGCATGGCAGGCTCTAGTGGTCAATAAGCTGCGCACCACCTTGTCTTTGCTCGGGGTAACCATTGGTATTTTCTCTATTATTTTCGTGCTCAGTGTGGTGGATTCCATGGAGGCCGATATGAAGTCGAGCCTCGATGTGATCGGTAGTGATATTCTATTCATCCAAAAATGGCCCATGGGTCCAGAAGAAGGCGATGAAGAATACGAGTGGTGGAAATACATGGGCCGCCGTCAGCCGTCCATCAAAGACATGGAAAAATTGGATCGTCGCCTCACCTCTGCCTCAGCGATGGCCTATCAAGTAGGCACCAACAAAACTGCTGAGTATAAAAACAACTTCATTGACGATGTGAATGTAACAGCCATATCGTTTGAATACAATCAAACCATTGCCCTCAAAATAAACGAGGGACGTTATTTCACGAAACAGGAATGCGAGGCCGGTAGAAACTCTGTGATCATCGGAGCCATCGTAGCACAGACATTATTCGGCAGCGACGATCCTTTAGGCAAAGAAATTAAAGTGGGTGGTCTGAAGACAACGGTTATTGGGGTTTTGAAAGAAGAAGGAGCTTCACTATTTGGCAACGGAACGGACCAAGCCGTTTATATGCCCGTAGCCTTCGGGATACGACTCATCAATTACGACGAGGTAGATGCAGCTATCATTGTGAAAGCGCGTGAAGGCATCAGCAATGAGCAATTAAAAGATGATGTGATCTCTACTTTCCGCGCGGTGCGGGGTGTAAAACCCAATGGCCTAAACGACTTTTCGATTATTGAATCGAAAATGATTTCTGGAATGGTAGATAGTATTGTAGGTGTCTTCAATATTGCCGGGATGATCATTGGTGTATTTGCAATCTTGGTTGGAGCATTCAGTATTGCCAATATCATGTTTGTGTCTGTTAGAGAGCGCACCAACATCATTGGAATACAAAAGTCCTTGGGTGCAAAAAACTACTTTATACTGTTTCAATTTCTATTTGAAAGTATTGCTCTATGCCTCATCGGCGGGAGCTTTGGACTCATCTTCGTATGGTTATTATCCTTGCTGATGACAGCAGCTTTTGACTTTGAATTCATTCTCCCTATTGCACGCATTGTGATGGGGCTCACTATCTCAGTGGTAGTAGGAGTGATTAGTGGTTTTATTCCTGCATGGCGCGCTTCGCGCTTGAATCCTGTAGATGCGATTCGTTCGAAATAAGAATTAAAATTCCAGTGCTATACCGAGCTGATAAGTGAACTTGTTGGTGCGTGTTTCCTTGGTTTGGAAATCTAGCGTATTGTCATCAGGATTGATCAAGATCGATTCTTGATCTACGAATGTTGCAGTTCCGCCATTCAGGTTTTCAAAACGTGCATCGATAAAGAATGATCGTGCTACTCGAATGCGTGTACCCAATGCCCAACCAATAGACCAACCGAAATCGCGGTGAGCGGTATTTTCCTCAATCACCTCCGTATATCCGCTGCCTGTAAGTTCAATGTCGGTCGAGGTAGTGAAACGCTCCACGCCTGCCATAACATCTCCATAGATTTGAAAAGGGCCTTTGAAAGGCTTAAAACGACCCACCATGTGGTAGCGATAGTTGTTGCTTGTGATGCGCATTTCGCCTTGCTCATAAACATCATCTCCCGTCTTATCTTGACCAATGAATACACTCACATCTTCTCGAGAATTCCCCATGCTATTCCAAGCGAAGCCAACTCCCAATTCAAATGGAGAGCGGCGAACTGGAGCCGTAAAATTAGCTGCGATACCTGTTGGGTAGCCATCATAGTTCTGATCGAACTGACCTCTTGGCTCTGCGACTTGGAGCCCGATTGCTAATGATGGATTTCTTTCATTCCATTGAGCATGGCCTGCAAGAGCTATGAAAGAAACAATGAGAATGGTATAAATCTTTTTCATCACGTTGTGGTTTGATTCCGCACACCCAATCTTTATGCCATACAAAGATATTCCAATAAGCACAGATTACGAGTATTGACGGGAATCTCTTAATTTGGCAGCCGCTATGAATAAAAGAGGGAATATCGTATTGGTAACGGGCGCAGGCGGTCAGCTCGGTCAGGATTTTCGCGTCCTAGCTAGTGATGAGCCCAATTTGGAGTTTCACTTTGCCACACGCGAAGAGCTGGATATTGCTAATGAAGAACAAATTATAAATTTTGTGAAAGCGCTTAAGCCTGCCTTCATTGTCAACTGTGCCGCCTATACCAACGTGGAGAAAGCAGAAGAAGATCGCGAAAACAATTTTGCGGTAAATGCTACTGCCGCTGGCTCTTTAGCTAAGGCAGCTAAAGAGGTGGATGCCGTTCTCATTCATATTTCTACAGATTATGTTTTTGACGGTAAAAAAAACACCCCTTATTCTGAGCAAGACCAGACCCATCCGTTGAACGAATATGGCCGAGCGAAAGAAGCGGGAGAAAAGAATATTCAAAATTCAATTGAAGAATATTATATCTTCAGAACTTCCTGGCTTTACAGCACCTTCGGGCATAATTTCTTTAAAACCATGATGCGTTTATCCAATGAGCGAGATAAACTAACCGTGGTAAATGATCAGTTTGCATCTCCCACATATGCACGTATATTAGCACAAGACATCAACCGAATGATCATTCGGTTGAAAAATGGCGAGGACATTCCATTTGGGATTTATCATTACACACATAACGGAACAGCCTCTTGGTTTGATTTTACATGTGCCATTGTAGAAGGCGCAGGACGCTCGACTCAAGTGACACCAGTAACATCTGATATGTTTCCACAAAAAGCAGAACGTCCGAGTTATTCAAAATTAGACACTTCAAAATTTGAAAAAAATATAGGTCCTACCATTCATTGGAAGGAAGCATTGCAAGAATGTTTTAAAGACTTACAATCATGACACAGATTTCACAAGAGATATTAGATAA
The DNA here is from genome assembly GCA_027491215.1 of Flavobacteriales bacterium. Taxonomy (GTDB): domain Bacteria; phylum Bacteroidota; class Bacteroidia; order Flavobacteriales_D; family Sanyastnellaceae; genus JAIXWP01. Next base: position 6,773 of record JAIXWP010000078.1, read on the forward strand.
AGCAGCATCATGGATGTCTAACGACGTGGATGCGCAGACCCAAGCAGAAGTAAAAGCGTTATTAGAAAACGACCCTAAGCTTTTCTTGGAAAGCTTTTACACCGACCTCGATTTCGGCACAGGCGGACTTCGCGGGATCATGGGTGTTGGTACTAATCGCATCAACAAATACACGATTGGTATTGCAACACAAGGCTTGGCGAATTATATCAAGAAACAATTTCCTAATCAAACCTCGAAGGTTGCTATTGCATATGACTCAAGAAATCAATCGAGCTTCTTTGCACAGGTAACTGCCGATGTGTTGTCTGCGAATGGAATCGAAGTTCACTTGTTTTCTGAGCTCCGCCCTACTCCGCTTCTATCTTTCGCCGTGCGCGAATTAGGTTGTCAATCAGGTGTAGTGATTACTGCGTCTCACAACCCAAAAGAATACAATGGATATAAAGTCTATTGGGAAGATGGCGCACAAGTCCTTCCTCCACATGATAAAGGAATCATACAAGAAGTGCGCGCTGTAAAAGGAGTAACAGATGTAAAATGGGAAGCAAATGCATCATTGATTCATGCGATTTCTGATGACGTAGAAAATGCGTATCTCCAAAAATTGAATGATATTATTCTTTCAAAAGAAGAAATAAAATCCGCGAATAATTTAAAAGTAGTTTACACTTCCATACATGGCACTGGAATCACAATGGTCCCGAAAGCCTTGAACGCACTAGGGTTTGCGAATGTATTGATCGTAGAATCTCAAGCGGTAGCAGATGGAAATTTCCCTACGGTTCATTCACCAAATCCAGAAGAAAAAGAAGCGTTGCAATTGGCATTAGATTTAGCAAAAGCTGAGAATGCCGATCTCGTGCTAGGAACTGACCCCGATGCAGACCGCGTGGGTATTGCAGTTCGTGATGACCGCGGCGAGCTTATTTTGCTTAATGGTAATCAGACTGGAAGTTTGCTCGTGTACTATCAAATCATGCGTCGCAATCAAAAGGGAATGATGAAGGGAAATGAATACGTTGCAAAGACCATTGTTACCACCGATTTGATTGAAGACATTGCCAGAGAGCACGGCATTCCATGGTATGATACATTGACAGGATTCAAGTACATCGCAGGAGTGATGCGTGAGAAAGAAGGCAAAGAGTTTTTCATTGGCGGTGGTGAAGAAAGCTACGGCTATCTTGTGGGAGAATTTGTGAGAGATAAAGACGCAGTGCTTTCAAGCGTTGTCATCGCAGAGATGGCTGCATGGGCATCGGCGCATGGTTTGAGCCTCTATGAAATGCTCATGAATATTTACGATCAATATGGATTGTATCACGAAGAATTAGTTTCCATCACTATCAAGGGAATGGACGGTGTGGAGAAGATCAAGCAAATGATGATCGATCTACGCACCAATCCACCTAAGGAATTAGGCGGATCGGCAGTTGTAGAAATTCGTGATATCTCGAATAGCTCAGCAAAGAATCTTGTGACAGGCGAAACACGTGCGCTTGATTTACCCTCGAGCAATGTATTGCAATTCGTACTTGCCGATGGATCGAAGATTTCAGCACGACCTAGTGGTACTGAACCAAAGATCAAATTCTATTTCTCCATCAAAGAAAAATTCGAGGGCAAAGCCAACTACCGCACCCAAGTATCCCGAATCAAAGACCGCATCAATGCGATCAAAGAGCAGGTGGTAAATTGAGAAAAGGGTTTGGAGTTAGGGGTTTGGCGAAAAGCCAATCCAAACCCCAAACTCCAAACCCCAAACGCTACGCAATTCTCCATCGCAGTCCAACGTACCCCATTCTGCCGAATACGGGGCCGTAGATGAGGGATGCGTCGAAGTATTGTGAGTCTGGATTATCTGCGGAAATGATGGGGTTCATTTGCATGAAATTCCCAAGATTTTCTCCACCGACATAGATTTCAAAATTCTTATTGAAATGTCTGCTCACTTGCGCATTGAATATGTAATATGCCTCGCTGTACGGATGAAGCATGTAATGATGCGGATTCGTTGAGGTGTCCGGCAGACGCTGCTTTCCAAGCCAACGTGCTGTGAAATCGAACATCCATTTCGCTCCATTTTCTTTCTCCTTTGTGCTATAATCTAAATTCACAAACGCACGATGCTGAGCAATCAATGGACGCATGAGTAGTTCATCTCCATACGTTGTTTTCGCTTCTAACCAACGATACGCAGTGCGCATATTGAGTCGACGAAGAGGACTCCACTGGAGTTCTACTTGAGCACTGTTTGAATAGGACTTTCCATCCAATTGATAGAACTTAATAACGGTTGGTGTTTCCCAGTCCACAACAATCTGATCGTTGAAATCTGTGCGATACAAATCCAGAGCAATCGTAGCATCACGGTGGAACATTTTAAATTTCTTAGTGAAAACTAATCCCGTATTCAAGGCGTCTTCCATCTTCATTCCATAGGGTGTATCACCATCCACCGCTTCGATTTGAATGACGCGATTGCTAGCAAACATTCCCACATTATCCATCAATAAATTAGGAGAGCGGTAGCCTTTTCCAACACTAAATTTCAATGTGGTCAGCTCGTTAAAACTGTATCGCGCGTGAAGTCGAGGCGTTGCAAAAAAACCATAGGTATTGTGATAATCACCACGCAATCCAACAATCACAGAAAGAAGCTCTTTATAATTGAACGTATGCTCCGTAAACAAACCGAACGTTTGTTCGGTACGGTCAAAATTAAAGACTCCTAACTGTTCTTGATAATCATCTTGAACGTAGGAGATACCACTTGTCTGCTTGATTGATTCATTGTACTCTGATGCAAACATTACATTGCCGCGAAGATTCAATTGAACTCCATCATAGATGCGGCTTCCGTAATTTCCGCTTTGATCGTGATAAGATGCCGAGAACTGCGTTCCGATGCTCATTCCATCTTTTTCCTCGAAAACATAACCTGTCTTCGCGCTCACTTCTGCGCGTTGAGTCTCGATATTCACACCCCATAATTGGCGTCGCACCTCATCAGATGGATCGTAATCATACTGGCCACTGGTATTGCTTAAATGATGATATGAAGCAGAGTAATTTCCTCGAATACCTTTTTTACCCACATATTCCCAATCATTTTTTACAACCACATTTTGGAAAAGCGGGTTGTCCAAAAAGCCATCCTTGTTCATATCAAAGCGCTGCTGCGCTTGGGCTCCATGAAGGAACAACAGACTATTCCAGCGCTCTCCCAGCTTTTGCTTTGCTACGGCATTGATCTCCATTCGACCTTGTGATCCGTAATACGCATTCACAAAAAGGCGTTCAGCCATGTCGGATGTTTTGTGAGCCACATTGATTTGTCCTGTGATACTTTCATGTCCAGAGATAACAGAACCTACTCCTTTAGAAATAGAAATTTCCTTAATCCAAGGTCCTGGTAAATAGCTCAACCCATAAATGGAAGCGAGCCCCCGAACAGTGGGCACGTTATCGAACATGATTTGCGTGTAGCGTCCATCTAGACCCAGCATTTTTATCTGACGAGTTCCAGTAATAGCGTCAGTGAATGAAGCATCGATAGAGGCATTCGTTTCAAAGCTTTCGGATAGATTACAACATGCCGCTTTACAAAGTTCCTTCTCTCCCATCACTTGCGACAACTGAGCGTTTTTGAGCGTCATTCTAGTAGCTTCGATTTCGGCTATAATATTGACACCTGTCATCAATGAAGGTTCAAGTGTGATGCTCAACTCATGTTGCTCATGATCAACCTTGATAGTATCAGTGGCAAAACCGACGAACATAATCAGGAGTGTATCTTGAGACTCGTTGTGTTCTAGATGAAAGTGACCTTTCGCATTCGTCAAAGCACCTTGCTGCGTGCCTTTCCAAATGACCACCGCGCCTTCTAATCCTTCTTTCTTGCCTTTTTCATTTAGCACAAAAACATTTCCATGAATCGTTTCCTCTTCATGTTCGTGTTCGTCGTGTTCTCCATGTTCACCCTCGGCATGATCATGTCCGTCATGCTCATCGTGTTCTTCCACTTGAGCATGGATCATCGTTGTTGCGAATAGCAACAAGAAAATCGTGAATAGCTTTTTCATGACTAGTGTTTTTCTTGTTCGCGATATTTACAACAGTCGTGCACACGGCTGTACTGCTCATCAGAGGCCTTTGATTTATCCGTATCATAGCCCATCTCGTTAATAGCATTATGCAACTGATCTTCGGATATTTTTTTCGGCTTGTAGGTGATTGTAGCAATGTTTGATTCCAGATCGTAATCAGCAGCTACAACGCCTTTTGTGTCCAGTGCTTTTTCGATTTGTGTTTCACACATTCCGCAAATTCCCGCCACATAAATCTTAATAGTAACAGGCTTCTTAGATGATTGAGCGAATAGACTTGTTGCACTGATGAGTGCTATGAATAGAATGATAATTTTTTTCATGATAAATAATTTATAGTAAAAAGAAAATGACATCATCTCCTGATGAGATGAGGCTACTATAAATTAATTATGCGTAGAGCGTATAGCACGAATAGAGCTGATACAACGGTCGTTTCAGCGGTGGTCCGCTGTCCGTATGATAAACATTAAGCTCTTCTTCTTTTAAGGGAATGTAAAGCGCTATTGGTTCTGGAGCAGTCAACAACACCGCTGGCGCACTCCAATAAAATTCTGGGACTCTACTTTGCTCCCCTTCGAGTTCGAAGTTGATATTTTGATCAGAGCAACAGCTGCTATGGATTTCAGATCCCTCGCAAGAATGGTCAGTTTTGCAACATCCCATATCGTCCGAAGCCACAGACACATGCTTTAGATTACCCATGCAATAGTGCAAATGCAGCGTCATCCCTGTAGAAAGCAGGGTGTAAATGGCTACAAGAACTATTGCAAAAAATCTGCGCATAAGACAAAGATAGGCTTTTCAATGACAAATGACAAATGACAAGTGACAAATGACAAGTGACAAATGACAAATATAATCGCACAGCCACGCTGCAGCGTGGCTGCAATAATTCGAACGACGCACGGCTATGACCAAAATCGAGAATCCCGAATTTCGAATCCCGAATCCCGAATCCCGAATTTCGAATTTCGAATCCCGAATTTCGAATATTATTTTATCAATTCCGGGGCGATGAGGCGGAGTTCGAAATCTAGGAGCCACTTTTTGCGATGGAGGCCGCCGGAGTAGCCCGTGAGCGTTCCATTCTTTCCGATGACACGGTGACATGGAACGATTATAGGAACGGGATTGCGGCCATTGGCGGTGGCTGCGGCGCGGATCACTTTTACATCTCCCAATCTTCTTGCAATGTCCTCGTAGCAGTATGTTTTGGCGAAAGGTATCTTCATCAATTCTTCCCAAACATTCAATTGAAAGTGGGTGCCTTGCAAATGAATAGGCACGGTAAAGTTCTCTCTCGTTCCATCAAAGTATTCATTCAATTGACGCACACATTCATGAATGATGAAGTGGTCCGCCTGATGCGCTGTGCCCTCATCCTTCATGTCAATTCGCTCCACCCCCAGATCAGATGCTGTGATGTGCAACCACCCTAGTGGTGATGGAAGGCAAGCTGTGTACTTCATTTGCGCTGGAATATTTTTACAACATAGTCATTACCATCAAATGTATTAAATGGCCTTTCAGGTTTGAAGACTCGTAACAAATTAAACTGACTAGTATCGCTCAACAAATCACTAGAAGTGCGCCCTTCATTGTCTGCAAAATGGGCATCCCATATCATGAGATCACCACTTCTCATACGCTGTGCAGGTAGTGAATCATTTTCAAAGTAAGGTCTAACATCTCCTTGAATGAATGGATCGTGATTGCCCTGAAAAGCAATTTGTGGATCAAAGTACCAAACACGACCATTGATCGGATTACGTTCTTCGAGCCACTTATGCACCTCATTCATTACGATCTGACTCTTTCTACGAGGCATTGGGAGAGGGAAAAACAAAAAAGGCATGACCAGTATCAAAACAGAATAAAGAGTAATAAAACGCATGCTATGCCTTTTACTCTTTTCTTCGAATAGTTTATTTAGCCAATTAAATCCTCTACAAGCCATCACTGCATACAATGGCATTAGTGAAGCAAGTACTCTGATTTCTCCAACGCTCGCCAATTTTCCCAACCACCATGCTAATCCGTGGAATAACAAGAAAACGATGGATGGTAAAACAACGAGCCATAGTTCTTTTCGAAGACCAATTTCCAATCGGCCTGTATGACGCTTCCATGCGCGAAGGATCCAATAAAACCCCGCACAAAGCGAGATGAACATGGGAACACCCCAGGTGACATAATTGGTAGAAATGAAATGGTGCCAATTTCCGCTACCATAAAAATCTACATTGACCTCATAAGGATTGCGATGAAACACCCACATGATATCATGGAAATAGAAGAAATATCCGAGCACACTATAGACAACGGTGCCGAAGCCCAGCATGAGAAATGGAAGCCATTTTTTATTCAATAAAAACCAAAGGCTGATAAATGGGATTAATACAAATCCTTCTGTACGAACGAATGGCAAGAAAGAAAGCAAAATTGCTCCCGACCACCAACGTTCCTTCATGATCCAATAAATCGAAACTGTGATGACTGTGCTGAATAATATTTCAGTCATTGCTGAATTGAGATGCACGAAAAAAATCGGAGCACAAAGCGTCATGAAAGCAGCGGGCCACGCCAGCTTGTGGCCTAAGTGCCGCGCAATCTTGAATGCATGCCATGCACTGATAAAGCCAAACAGAACATTTTGAAGCTTCACTGCCCAATAACCGATTTGTGCAGCCGGAGCGACCGCCGCAGTGAAGAAAGGTTTTCCCCAATGATCTAAAAATAAATACGGATGTTGAAAAGCCCATTTGGCAATCATAAAATGCTGATAGGTATCACCACCCTGATAATCACCGGTAGACAATACAACGAGCACACTCATAATGACAGCACCTGCTAATAGGAAGGTACCTACACGTTTACTTTCTTCATCGAACATGTAGCGAAGATGAAGAATTTCGAAGAAAAATCAATGATAAAGTTGGTGCTGAGAAAGATAATTTTCCACAACATTTGTGACAAGATACTTGATAGATGTCCCCGAGCGAAGCTTCTGTCTGATGCTTGTGCTGCTCACTTCAATCAATGGTGCATTGACCATTTGTACAGGAAAATTTTTAGCCTTGATGATATCTCGTTCTTCATCTGACAAGACTCTTGGAAAAACGAAGAATGAAAAGGTCTCCATCAACCATTGGTAATCTTTCCATTTATCGAAATGAACAAGACTATCCTCTCCGATGATTACTGACCATTGAACTTCTGGATACTGCTCTTGAAGGGCCTTCATGGTATTCACTGTAAATGAAGGTGACGGCAATCTTGTTTCGATATCGCATACTTTGAGAGCAGAATGGTCTGCCGTGGCAATGCGCGCCATTTCCAAACGATGATCGACACTTGCTAAATCGGAAGGGTCTTTCAAAGGATTATGCGGACTAACTACTAGCCACACTTCATCAAACAAATTTTGCTGAGAAAAATAATCCGCAATAATCAAATGGCCGACATGAATCGGATTGAACGAACCAAAATAAAGACCTATTTTTTTCAAGATGCGATAAATTCCTGAACACGTAATTCCGCTTGTGCCAAGGCTTCTGGCAGTTTATCATTTACCAAAATCATGTCAAATTTTGGAGCAAAGGCCATTTCATGTTTTGCCTTCTCGATGCGCATTGCAATTTTTTCTGGCGTTTCAGTAGAACGATTACGAAGTCTAAAATTAAGGACTTCGATACTTGGCGGCTGAACAAAAACAGCCAAAGCACGATCACCAAAAATTTTCTTGAGATTCAATCCACCGACTACATCGACATCGAAAATTACATTTTTTCCTTCCGCCCAAATGCGTTCGATTTCTGATTTCATTGTGCCGTAGTATTGGTCTTTGTAGACCTCCTCCCACTCCACAAACTCGCC
>JAIXWP010000012.1 GCA_027491215.1 Flavobacteriales bacterium
AATGCTTATTCCTTAGTGCAAGGAACGACTACGAGATTTGTAGTTAAAGGAAGTGGAAAGGTTGGCATCGGAACAGATGCGCCAGGTGTCGATTATATGTTGGACGTCGCAGGAAAGGCTAGAGCTTGTGAAGTACGTGTGAATAATCCGGGTTGGTGTGATTATGTTTTCGAGGAAAACTATAATTTAATGCCACTTTCAGAACTAAAGGAATTCTTAGCAACAAATAAGCACTTACCTGAAATGCCATCTGAAAAAGTAATTTTAGACCAAGGTGGTTTTGATGTTGCTGCAATGAATGTAGCCTTATTGAAAAGATCAGAGGAGAATACTTTATACATATTAGAATTGGAATCTAAAATCAATCAACTATCACTATTGTTAGAAAAACAAGGAGAGTTAATTGAATCACTTTCTTCAAAAAAATAGTACCATGAATAGACTATTGATTTTTTTCGGGTGTGTTATTTTGATTATTTCCTGTTCAAAATGCAAGGATCCGGAATGCACCGATTCTACTAATCCCGATTGTCCGAATTATGTGAAGGTTGTAGAAGACCCATGTGCTGGACTTCTTGAGGCAAATGCAAATTTTATTATTGAAGAAAAGTTGACGTCTTTTGGAGACCCAATTTGGATAGAAACGGATACGATTTTGAAAAATAAGGTGGTTCAGTTTCGCTCAACGTATTTAGGAGCTGATGAGTATAAATGGTACATCGGGTCTCAAGTTTATAACACACCAAATGTTTCGCTTTTGTTTGAAAGTCAATGGTCGGGAAATGATATTCCTATCACGTTAGTAGTAAAGAAAATACCGAACATTGATTGCTTTCCCAATGACGATGGATATGATTCTATCACCAAGTCTTTTTACGTTTCGTATTCTCCAACTTCACCTCTACCAATGGATGAAGATAGAACTGTTCAGCACGCTGGATTATCGGGCACCTATCGCTTGTCAAATGAATTTTTTCCAGATAGTATAGACGTATTATTAGGCTTTTGTGATAATGAACTTGGGGTGCAAATCATTCTAGAAAATCTTGATGGAATTGGAAGCATGTGCCAATGCGATATAGAAAACGGCTCGTCATTGACACTACATAGATGGGCCTACAGGGAAATGAAATTTGGGTTTTCAAATGGTACATCAGATGCCATAAGCACTTCATTTTGCAAATCACTTCAAGGAGTGATAAGAAGGCCGATGAACGGTGAAGCTGAATTTGAAATCGAATCAAATATGTGGCCCTATGTTAATGGCCCCATTACAACGATTTGGTATAAATACAAGGGAAGAAAACTGAATTAAACTCAAAAATGAAAACTATCCTATTAACTCTAATTTGCTTTCTGCCTTACTATGCGGTAGGTCAAGAAAGACCTTATTGTATTTTGAATGCAACGACTAATCCTAATGAAACGCCTTCTTTTGAACAAATTAATTCCCTCCCGGTCTCAAATGGGGAAAATGATTTGCGGTTCATTAACGAATGGGCTTGGTGGATGGATCCTCTCAATCCTAACTGGCCTTACAATGTTACCTTGAATGACATGGGCTTGAACTTGGGAGAAAGTTATGGAGGTGTAATGGAGCCAATTAATTCAAGTGCGTATACTGATCATTATTTTTATTTAAATGAAAATTATCAAGAGGTGATGCACCCAGATGGTGGTTGGGAGTTATTGTCTTTCAATAGAGGTTGGTATCCTGATAATGAAACTACCGTGAATTGGTCGGAAAATGCAACGGTCAGATCTATTCCTTATCTAATTTTTTATAATAAATTCAGTGGTGTATCACGCGTTTTTTTTAGGTATGGAAGTAACAGTCATCCAAATGATGCTATAAATTTTGCTGAAGTAAAGATTAGGCAAATTGTAGCGGGAAATCTCAATGCCACAGGTGTCTTGAGGCTAGCCAATGGAAAAGATCAGTCCTTAGATCAATCTACTGTTATTGCTGCTATTTTAGCAAGAGTCCCAAGTCCAGGCAATGCTGTTTTATGGTATAGTGCAGATTTTCAAATGGCTTATGATCCTTGTGTTTGCGATTTTGATTCCAAATTTTTATTGGATTTTACTTTTTACAGCTCAGCATCAATACAGCTAGTAGGCAGAGCAATTACCGCCACCAATCAATTTGCCTCGGAGGATTTTATGTTCGATTCAGATTATATACATGATTTTTTTAGCTCTATGGATGACTCTTCTGATGATTCTAAAAGAGGAAATATCATTTATAAGCATATGAATTTTTTGATAGAGGATTACTTGAATAGATTAAAAGTATATAAAGCGAAATTAGAAGATGTAAATGCGGATAACGCAGAAATAGATAGGCTTGAGGCAATACTAAAAATAGCGAAAGTTGTGGTTTCACTCGGTGTAACTGCTGTAACTGGAATGCCAGAATATACATCTTTGTTAAGCCTTCTACCTGCTTTAAAAGCTAAAAAAGACAGCCAAAATTTTGGAAAGGAAACTCAAAAAGCTTTTTGGAAAGCGCTAGATAAAGCTCTTGGTGTTGGCTTTGACTTGTTAATTAAGGATGATTTGAAACGAAAGTCAGCTCCCCAAGCGCCAATAATGCCGAGTGTGAGCTTTACTGAAATGGAGTTTACAGGAGAGATTACCACATCAACTTCATCGCAGCCAACTTTCCCTTTGCGGGTTCCTGGTTCAAAGAACAGCAACGTGATAAATATTAATCACCCTACTGAATATCCTGTTTATGATGAGGCATTGGGGGTTTTCGCACTGCTCGAAAAACCAAAAATTATCGTTTCAAGAACGCTGGATTCACAAAATAGCTGTCTTGAAGAATACACTTGGGCAGACGACGAATTATGTCAAAAATGGACAACGGTTTATCAATATAAGTTATTAGAAGATTTAAAGTATGCTTTGAATCCAGCCCTAAACATAGAGAAAGTTGAGATGTCAGCTTCTATTCTGGGAAATTGGTCTTTGGATGGTTCAAATGTTAGTGACCATCTTTTTAATTGTTATATAGATTCCAATTTCACGGTTAACACAGTGGGTGCAGAAATAAGTTTGGAAGGCTCAACCCCATTACGCCAGAGTTTATTAACCAATTATTATCCATGCGATTGTTTACCTGTCGATGCAGAAGAAGTGACATTGCCCTCCTTTACTACTTACAGTGAGTATGTGCCAATAGATGCGTTTAAAAATTCATATTACTCAATCGGTATTCAGAATCGTGCATTTTTACATTCACCTGCGAATGTTCAGCCTTTACCTATTTTTGAACCAGGCCTAGATTTCGGTTGGGATGTGAATGCGAAATTTTCACTGAAGATTGATTTGAAAATAGTTTTTGAAGGATTGAATAATCAAGGCGAACCCAATGATTTTACGTATGCTTTCACCTATGATATTCAACCGGAGGATGTGACATATCAAGAAGAAGAGCTTTATCCGGAATTGAGCAGTTCGATAGCGGACTTTACTCAGTTTTCTGAAAATTCGCTCTATGAAAATGCCGTGTTTGACGGAGATATTGTAGAAGGTTGCGAATTAGTTGGAACACATTATTTATGTAAGTCGTGGAATGATGTAGAGTTGTCGGGAATCATTTCAATCGGAAGTGGCTACACAGTTGATTTTGAAGCTGGAAATGAAATCGTAATTCAACCAGATGCTGTAATTCCAACAACTGCTAATTTGAGAATTGTTTCTCCTTTCGATTTTTCGCACCCAATGCCACCCGCTACTGCCAATCAGGTGAAGGCATTTTGTTCAGGACCTGAACAAAAGTATGAGGCGAATGAGTTAAGTGCATCAGTTATCCAAGAGATGGAAGAAATGGCGGCATTAAAAAAAGATGTTAGTCTAAGCGAAATATTCATAGATGTTTACCCAAACCCTACAAGTTCAAGTTCAGAGTTAAGAATATCTGTTCTTGAGGAGGAAATGTCAAGTGTGCAAATGTTTGACTTAAATGGCAGAACAATAGAACTTGGAACAAACGTCTTTGCTTTGACAGCAGGGCTTAATATAATTGATCTACAAACAGACGAGCTTTCAGCAGGTGTTTATATCATTCGTGTAAATGTAGGGGAGCAATTAGAGATGTTTAGGTTAATCAAGCAATAAGGGAGCGAATGTTCCCAAACTAAATACACAGTTTATCCCTTTATCATCATGAGGATATATCAATAAGCAAATGAACTTACGAAGGATATTGGTATTTTTCTTCTCGTTAATAGTAATTGTGCTTTCCTGCTCGAAATGCAAGGATCCTGAATGTACTGATTCTACTAATCCCGATTGTCCGAATTATGTGGAGGTTATTCAAGATCCATGTGCTGGAAGTTCTGAAGTAAGTGCTAACTTTTATTTTGAAATGAGATCTTCTATTCCGTCAATAGAACCTGCTATATGGGTTAGGGATACAGTTTGTTTAGCAGGTCCTAATATTCGAGTTAGAGTTAATGTTCTTCAGGATAATGCAACATTTGTAAAGTGGATTGTAGGGGCTGACGAATATTCAAGCACTGAAGTGCAGTTTTCTGTATCAGAGGATTTTATTGGTCAGGAATTACCCGTTACTTTAATTGTCCAAGCTCCTATAAATTCATTGTGCTTTCCTGGCGATAATGGAATGGATACAATTACGAAGTATTTTACTGTTAAGGATCAATGCTATGCTGACGTTTTTGGGACATATCGCGGTTCATTAGAAATGGCACCTTTAGACAGCTTCGAGCTGAGAATTGCACCTCATGGATGTATTGACAATATATCAGGTATGGTTTACTTAGTAAATTTTGATCAACAGCAGGATTCTTGTTCCTACTTCAACATCTCTCAATGGTCGAATAGAATATTCGAGTTTTACACAAATGACAGCGCGTGCTCATCGGCAAGAGGTAAAGCTGAATTGTCCAGCGATCTCAGTCAAATATCTATCAGATATCAAATTCTTTCGCCTGATAACCCACTACAGCCTTCTCTTTGGCCATACTTAAATTTTGCTGGAAGAAAAATCAATTAAAAGGGAAATTATATCACTTTTATTTTGACGATTGTTTTAAAAAATCTCAAAATTATTCTCCGAATTCAAGTACACCGAAACGAATAATTGGACGGTGTAGTTATCACCGTTGATGGGATCTCCGCCGCGGTTGAGATAGTTGGTGTAATTATATCGACCATATGCCCCCACAGCAACATGATTGGTCATGCGGTATTGGTAATTCGCGCCGACATTTACATTTATCGTTGAAATGTATTTACGAGGATTTATTCTGATGTCATCCTCGGTGTCGCCATCTTCTACCTCGCGATATTTTTCTGGAATAATATTCAAATAATCATATCCAAGTCCAATTACTCCTCCAATACGATGACGATGGTTGGGGCTCTGCCATAATTTTTTATCAAACTCTAATCCTACATAAAAGCCAGAAGCGAAATCAGTGTATTGCAACGAATCTTCATATCGAATTTGAATGGAATCGCGCACACCTGATCCGGTGCGACCTTCAATCGCAATGCTGATGATATCACCTTTGTTGGTCATTCCACCAACGGTGCCGCCAATATTAAAGAGAGGTCCAATCTTCGCTGCATCTCCTTGTGGAATCCATTGCCCTGCACGAACACTCCAGACCATCGAGCTTTGATTGATGCTCTGTCCTACGAGTTGATTGTACTGAATACGCAAGTCAGGATATTTTTCATTTTTACGCTGAAGAAACTTCGCCACTTGTTCTCTATTTCCATTCACACTTTGAATCAGCAAATACTCTCGGCTATTCGAGTCGAAATCGCTCAGTCGCAAGTTTGAAATCGAATGATGAATAAAATAGTGCAGTTTTTCTGCTACGTCAGAATTATTCGGGTCATTGTAATAGGACTGATAATAGTACCCAAAACGCGGTCTGTATAGCGCCTTGCTGTAGTCGTGTTCGATGATTAATTCTACGAATTCTTTATCCGAAATATTTTGAATGGCCCCATGTGTTTTGATATCGAGTATGAATCCGATGTAGAACATTGCAGCACTTGGGTTGCAGTTTGTTTTCCAGTATTGAAAAAGTTTATTAGCCTCTTCCATATCGCCCGCCGAGTAGAGTTGCGGGATATTTACCGATACTTGATATTCGGTGTTTTGGCATTCCTTGATGTATTCAGGTCGATTCTCCTCCTGCGCCCAAACGAATGAGGGAAAGGCAGCTAGTAAAAGGAATATTCTAATCACGCGCATGGGACTGGGATTGTTGGAGGAAAGGTAAGAAAAATGTTCTTGGTTCTTGGGGAAGTTGCTCCTCGGATTGGCACTGCCCTTCGACTGCATTCAAAATTGACGCTTCGCTAATTTTGAATTCCGCTCAGGGAACGATGAGGTTTCGCTCGGATGAGAAAAAATCAAAAAAAGCAGCGCACAAAGTGCGCTGCTTTTTTTGATTTTTTCTCATTGCTTGCACGCGACTCGTTCCCTGAGCGAAGAGAGAAATTTGCGAAGCAAAAATTTCGAACGAAGTCGAAGGGTGGTCCCAATCCGTGGACAAACTCCTACATTAACCAATAACCACCAGCCATCAGCCATTAACCACCCACCAAAAAGGGCCGCCCTGTTGGGGCGGCCCTTTACCAAAACCAAACAAAAACCAAATATTACTCTTTCGAGAATTTCTTATTTATCATTAAAGATCCAAAGTCCTTGACCTTGCGCTGGGAAATCATAGTTTGTATTCATAGCATTAAGTTTTGAGAGGTGAATAAAAACAGGTAATTCATTAACCACAACTCAAAAATCTATATTCTTTTCTTTATATAGAGTTCACATTTCAGTAACGGGGGATTATTTCGGATAATAGGTGGTTTTTTTTGGAGAAACGGAATTCGGGTTTGGGGATTGGAGTTTGGGGTTTGGAGTTTGGGGATTGGGGTTGGGGATTGGGGATTGGGGTTGGGGGATAGGGGTTTGGGGTTTGGAGTTGGGGGATAGGGGTTGGGGGTTTGGGGGGTTTGGGGTTGATTAATTTGAGTTTTTTTTGAGATAGTTAATTAGCGTTTGAATTCTTGCCTGTAGTTTATCAGTTTTATTTAGTGCGTTAGTTAATGTAGGCTCTTCGCAAATTTTTAATAGCTTAACCCTATGCAGTTGTGAGTCACATTCCTGAAGAGAACCTTTCGCAACTCCGAGAAAATACAAGAATTCTTTGTTACCATTTCTTCCTTGTCCTTCTGCAATGTTATCTGCAACACTCCCGGCAGAGCCTTCTAATTGATCCAATAGTCTGTAAAAACGTTGTTCACGCAAGACGGGAAATAGCGGAATCACTGTTTGATACAAATCAATAGCATCTTGCCAAATCTGTAATTTTTTATAGTCATTCATCTCTCAAATTTCCGCACGATTTTGAAACATAAAAAAAATGCTTAACACCGGAATATTCTATTCAAACAACCCCAATCCCCAACCCCAATCCCCAATCCCCAATCTCCAATCCCCAATCCCCAATCCCCAATCCCCCAACCCCAATCTCCAATCCCCCAACCCCCAATCTCCAATCCCCCAACCCCCAACCCCCAACCCCCAACCCCAATCCCCAATCCCCAATCCCCAA
>JAIXWP010000011.1 GCA_027491215.1 Flavobacteriales bacterium
ACTTTCTTGAGATAATCAGGGACCAAAACTGTTGAAGGATTGGTGGTGAAAATTGAAACAAAATTTACTCGTCCAATGCGTTGTTGCACCTGCATGAGATCTTCGAATGGTACACTTTGACCCAAAAAGATGCTTCTCTTACCTCTTAGCTTCAATAGATAATGCATCATGATGAGAGAGATTTCATGAATCTCGAGCTCTGGAAGATACAATACATAAGGAGCGTCGTTGTCCTTTGGTATCAGAGGTAAACGATCTATTTGGGTAAAAATCTTTTGTCTTACCAAACAAGATATGAAGTGCTCTTGAGCAGGGCAGATCACATTTGCTTGCCACAAGAAACCTATTTGACGCATAAATGGAATCACAACTTCTTTAAAGGTGCGTTCCATGCCATTGTCATCAATATACTTTTCTATTACTTCGTTAAAAAGTTCCTCGTCATAATTCAACATGCTGATTTTCAGCATGTGTAAGAAATGTTGCTCCGGTTGTTGAGACGCAGCGTGACGACTAATCGTCTCTCTCATTTGATCCTCATTCATTGAGGCTATTTGAGAGATTTTATATCCTAAGTTATTGAGAAGACTGACGTTGAGCAGGAATTTTAGATCCTTGTCAGTATATTTTCTAATGTTCGTGTCGCTACGATCAGGCGCAAGAAGCCCATAGCGCTGCTCCCATATTCTGATGGTGTGCGCTTTGATACCTGTAAAATTCTCCAGGTCCTTTATGGTAAACTCCTGCATTTTCATTCTCCACGGGTTTTAACACAATGCAAACATACATATTAGACAAATGTTCAATCGATATGTAAATTGCTCAAAATCAAAGTGGGGAAATAACCTTTTAATCTTGAAATAAAGTGAATAAATTGGAGGCTTCGTAGGCTATATTTGTCCGCCTTAACGCAACATCTATGATCAATGTGGCCATCGTTGGATTCGGGTATTGGGGGCCCAATCTGGTTAGAAATTTTTCCTCCATACCTGATGTTCAGGTAAAAAAAGTAGTGGACCTCCGAGAAGAACGCCTCAAAGTGGTAGCTCAGAATTACCCAAATACGGAGGTGTCTACCAATATCGACGATTTATGGACGGACACATCAATCGACGCGGTGGTGATCGCTACTCCTGTTTTTACACATTTTCCTTTGGCTAAAAAAGCGCTACTTGCTGGAAAGCATGTCCTGCTCGAAAAACCAATGACGGATACGGTGGATCATGCCTTAGAACTTATCGAGCTTTCACAAAAACTAGGAAAAGTGCTGATGGTAGATCATACTTTTCTTTATACACCTGCTGTCCAGAAGATGAAAGATCTTATCACTTCTGGTCAAGTAGGGAAGGTAAAATATTTTGACTCAACAAGAATCAACCTAGGTCTCATCCAACAAGATGTAAATGTTCTTTGGGATCTAGCTCCTCACGATATTTCAATTCTTGATTACTTGGTGAACGACGAGCCAGTATCTGTGAATGCAACGGGTGTTAGTCACATCCACAATGGTGTGGAAAACATCGCATATCTAACTGTCAACTATTCTTCTAATATCCTAGCTCACTTCAACTGCTCGTGGTCTTCACCTGTGAAAATTAGAATGATGCTCGTGGGTGGCGATGAAAAAATGATCGTCTTCAATGATATGGAGCCAACGGAAAAAATTCGTGTCTACGACACGGCTCACAGCGTGAGTTCAGATGAAGATAGAAGACGTGTCTTGGTAGATTATCGCGTGGGTGACGTCTATATCCCAAAGCTGGGATCTGCTGAAGCGCTTAGCGGAATGGCCCGCGATTTCATCGCAGCGGTTACTACTGGAAGTACTCCGATCGCTTCTTGGAAAAGTGGACTCAACACTATTCGTATTCTAGAAGCATCTCAAAAATCAATTAAGAGTGGTGGCGTAGAAATAAAAATTCAAAACGTTTAAAATAAAAATGGAAGTTCTAACTGTAAGCAACGATAAGCAATCGCTCAACAATGTTAGAGTGGGAAAGGATGTGAAGATTTTTAACTTCGTAAATGCCTATGGTTGTTCTATCGATGATGGCTCCAAAGTGGGTTCATTTGTTGAAATTCAGAAAGGCGCAACCATAGGAAAGAACTGCAAAGTCTCTAGCCATTCTTTCATTTGCGAAGGTGTACATATTGAGGACAATGTATTCATTGGTCACAACGTCACTTTCACAAATGATCGTTTCCCTAGAGCGACTAACGCAGATGGAAGCATGCAAACGGACGCAGATTGGAAACTCGAAGAGACAAGAGTCGGCAAAGGCGCTTCAATCGGCAGCTCTGTTACTATTCTCTGCGGTATCACAATTGGCGAAAATGCCATTGTTGGCGCTGGATCTGTTGTAACAAAAGATGTAGCTCCAAACACCATCGTAGCAGGAAATCCTGCACGATTCATGAAAAAGGTTTCTGATAGATAAACAAGATTTTTAATATGACATCTCAAGCTCAAGGTCTTTCGAAGATTCCTTGTCTCGACCTAAAAGGTCAACACCAACAAATCAAAAACGAAGTATTTGAAGTTTTTGAAAAAGTGTATGAACAAACTGCATTTTCCGGAGGTCCATTCGTTGAAGCTTTCGAAAAGAAATTTGCAGAGTACACTGGTGCCAATTATGCCGTTGGTGTGAATAATGGAACTACCGCTCTCCACCTCGCAATGTTAGTTCTTGGCATCGGTGAAGGTGATGAGGTAATCATACCTGCCGATACTTTCATCGCTACAGCTTGGGGTGTTTCCCACGCAGGTGCAACACCGGTATTTGTTGATTGCACTGCTGATACATGGGAAATTGATGTGACTAAAATTGAAGAAAAAATCACATCAAAAACTAAAGCGATTGCTGGCGTCCATCTCTACGGTCAGCCTTTTGACATTGATGCTGTTAGAGCTATTTGCGATAAGCATAATTTGTTTTTAATCGAAGATGCTGCTCAAGCACAAGGAGCGCGTTATAAAGGAAAAACGGTAGGTACATTCGGTGAAATGGCTTGCTTTAGTTTTTATCCTGGAAAGAATCTCGGAGCTTGCGGAGAAGCTGGTGGTATCACTACCAATAATGAAGCTTACGCAAAGCATTTAATGTCCCTCAGAAATCACGGCTCAACAGTGAGATACTATCACGATGAGATTGGATATAATTATCGAATGGGCGGACTCGAAGGAGGTTCTCTTCAAATTAAGATGAAATACCTTGAGGGATGGAACAACCGCCGCAGAGAAATAGCAAAACGCTATTTATCTGAAATAAAAAATCCGAAAGTGAAAATGCAGCATCAGCCTGATTGGGCAGATTCTATTTTCCACTTATTCGTTGTTACTACAGAGAATCGCGAAGAAATGATGGCGTTCTTAAATTCAAAAGAAATTTATCCTGCACTCCATTATCCTGTGCCTTGTCACCTTCAGAAAGCATACGCTCACTTGGGTTACAAAACGGGCGATTGTCCGAATGCGGAATACCTAGCTGCTCACTGCCTTTCTTTGCCAATGTATGCAGAGCTCACCGATGAAATGGTGGATCGTGTAATCGAAGCAGTGAACGCATATTAGTATGATTAGTGAAATAGTCCATATCGATTTTTTAGAACGCCTAGATTTCAAGGATTTTCTAATTTCAGTTTCAAAAGAAAATGAATCGGTGCTGGGTTATCATTTTCCATTCTATCTTCAAATGCTAGAGAATACTGGTGTTGGAAGATTTTATGGAGTAATATTGAAAGACGAGAAAACCGAACAAATATTCGGTTTTGTGCCTGGGTTTTTAAAGTCGTCAGAAATTGGTTCGGTGTATTCCTCGATGCCGTTTTTCGGACCAAACGCGGGGTTATTGATGTCGAGAAATCGAAGTGACTATTTCGAAGCATTCAGCGAAGCGCTCAATTGTTTGGAAAACTCCTGGGATAGAGCTGCAATGATTAGCGCATCATTTTATACTCCTTTCAATCACGAGGGTTTGATGATGGATTACCAACGTGCTCTTCCTGATGCTTTGCGAGTGGACAAGTTTACATCCTATATCAAACTGGATGAATTACAACTAAGCACAAGCTTACAATACGATATCCGCAAGGCTTTAAAGTCTGGAGTGGAAATTAAATCTGTGAATGACGCCGAAAGTGCGAGCGCCATTTATGATATATATATTCAAAACTGTAATGATTACGGTATTCCCCCAAAGTCAAAGGAATGTATTGATTTATTAGTGAGTCAATCTTCTGCTTCAGGAAACACGGAATCTTATATTGCCTTAGTCGATGGAAAAGTGATCGGAGGATTGATTATGGTCTATTCCGAGAAGACAGCAAGTTATTATTTGCCTTGTTCTATTCACGAATATCGCTCATATCAACCAACCACTCTTTTAATCAAGCATTCCATGGATCTATGTATCGAACGTGGATTGACGCATTGGAATTGGGAATCTTCACCTTCAAAAGATTCCGGAGTATTCAAATTCAAACAGAAATGGGGGTCGAAAGAAGGTCAATACCAAGTGTTGATCAAGGCTTACAAGGAAGAGTCTTTTTTTAGAGAGTTGGGAGCTTCAAAAATTGCTTCGTACTTTCCGCACTTCTTTGTATTTCCTTTTAATTTGTTGTCATAAGCCATAACCGAATCTATGAGTCAGAATACCTTGCTTTCTGTAATTATACCTGTCTACTATGAAGGCAAGCTAGTGCATACCGCATTTGAGCGAGTGCATGAAGCAGTGAAAGATAAGTTTCCACATTATGAATTGATATTCGTGGATGATGGCAGTGAAGACGATACTTTCGAAGAGCTACAGATTTTGGCAAGCAAACATCAGCACGTTAAGGTTGTAAAATTTTCTACCAACGCTGGCTCGCACATGGCTATCAGAGCGGGATTGGATTATGCTTCGGGGGATGTGGTTAGTTTTATCGCTTGTGATATGCAAGAACCTCCAGAACTCATTGGGAAAATGTTTGATGTCTTGGAAAAACCCTATGAGATTGTTTGGGCTGTGAGAAATTCCAGAAAGGATGGAAAGATCTCTGTTCTTTTCTCAAATACATTTTATTTCTTCGCACGAAGAATCGTTTCAAAAAATATTCCTCCAAAAGGATCAAGCATGTTTTTGATCACTAGAAAAGTGGTAGATGCTATTCGTAAGTACAACGAACGCAATCTTACGCTTGAAGGACTATTGGCAACCATCGGATATAAGAGTACGCACATCTATTACGAACGTGAAGAAAGAATCGCAGGGAAATCAAAGTGGACTTTAGCAAAGAAAATAAAACTCTTTGTCGATTTCTTCGTGGCGTATTCATATTTCCCCATTCGTTTTATCAGTGTCACAGGAATCATTTTTTCATTGATCGGATTTTTGTGGACCATCTACATTGTAGCACGTCATTTTATTGTGGGTGACCTCAGCAGTGGCTGGCCAGCGCTCATTTCTGTGCTACTTGTTGGTTTCGGAATCACCAATATTTCTCTTGGTATTATCGCAGAATATCTTTGGAGAACACTCGATGAAACAAGAAGACGACCGAATTATATCGTCGAACATGAATTGAATTTTCAAAAAGAAAAATAATATGAAAGTAGTTGTCACAGGTGGCGCAGGATTTATAGGTTCTCATCTCGTGGATGAGTTGTTGAAGAGAGGACATGAGGTATTGGCCATCGATAATTTAGTGAATGGAAAGGAAGAGAATCTCGCTGATGCAATGCAGAGCGATAATTTTACTTTTGAGGAGAGCGATATTCTTGAAGCAACAAGAATGACAACCTTGCTTCAAAATACAGATGTAGTATTTCACCTTGCATGCCTTGGTGTGCGCCATTCATTGCACAGCCCATTTGAGAATCATTTGGTGAATGCTGAAGGTTCTTTGAATGTGTTAGAAGCTGCACGCGCAAATAAGGTGAAGAAGTTTTTTTATATCTCTACTTCAGAAATTTATGGAGATATTAAACAATTTCCAATTGATGAATTGGGGGTGCCGCTGCCAAAGACTGTCTATGGCAGCAGCAAGCTAGCTGGCGAGAATTATGCTTATTCCTATCATAAGTGCTTTGATCTAGATGTAACGATCACACGAATCTTTAACAACTATGGTCCACGCGCACATTATGAAGGGGATGCTGGAGAAGTAATACCAAGAAGCATTGTTCAAATGCTCTATGGAAAAGCACCCATCATTTTTGGTGATGGGTCGGTAACAAGAGATTTTTTCTATGTAAAAGATACCGCTCGCGCACTGTGTGATTTAATGGATATGCAAGGTATTCGCGGAGAAATCATCAATATCGGAACGGGCGATGAAATAACAATGAAACAATTAATGACTTCATTGATTACAGAAATGGGCTTAGAAGGAAAAATGGAAATTGACTTCCAAGATGACCGCCCTGCAGATGTTCCAAGACTTTGGGTGAATCCATCAAAGTTCCAATCATTGACAGGATTTAAAGCATCTGTTTCTTTTTCTGAAGGCCTGAAAGAAACGATTAGCTACTATAAAAACTTGATGAGTCAGAAGGATATGCTTTCTGAAATTCAAGTAAAAAATTGGGAGAAATAATGAGTGAAGTAATGATGAAGATTCCAGTGGCAAAGCCATTTTTGGGAAAGGAAGAAGCTCAATTGGCTTATGATACAATCCTCACTAATTGGGTTACACAAGGCCCTCGCGTAGCGGAATTCGAAGAGAAGTTCGCTTCATACGTAGGATCGAAATATGCAGTGGCGGTGAGTAATTGCACTACTGCATTGCATTTGGCAATGATTGTTGCTGGAGTGGGAGAGGGTGATGAGGTGATCTGCCCATCCATGAGTTACATCGCCACCGCAAATTGCATTAAATATGTCAATGCAAAACCTGTTTTTGCGGAGGTAAATCCTGTTACTTACAATATTGATGCAGCCGACGTAGTAAAGAAAATCACGTCAAAAACAAAGGCTATTTTAATCGTTCATCAGATTGGGATGCCAGCGGATATTGATGCATTCAGAGCGATTTGTGATGAGCATAATTTAATATTGATTGAAGACGCGGCCTGCGCTGCAGGATCTTCTTACAAAGGAAAAAAGATAGGGAGTCATTCTGATTTAGTGTGCTTCAGCTTTCACCCTCGCAAGGTCATCACGACTGGAGATGGTGGTATGGTTACCACAAGTAATGAAGCCTATTACAACAGAATAAAATTACTCCGTCAGCACGGTATGAGTGTCAACGACCGCGTGCGACACCTCAGTGATAAAGTTATCATTGAAGACCACCTTGAAGTAGGATTCAATTATCGTATGACGGATATCCAAGCTGCAGTAGGAATTAAACAACTCGAGCGCTTGGATGGACTCATCGAGGAAAGAAGAAAAATAGCACATCGCTACCAAAAGGAACTAGCAGATCTTTCAATGATTCGTTTGCCAGAAGAACCTGAAGGTTTCTTTACTTCTTATCAATCATTCAGCATATATCTTAAACCCGAATGTTCGCTCGGTCGTAATGATGTAATGCAGAAAATGTTGGATGCAGGAATCTCTACACGACGCGGTGTAATGACGTCGCACAGAGAAAGTGCGTATGCTGAAGAATGCAAAGGACTGAGCCTTCCAATGTCTGAAGATGCAAGCGATAGAAGTATTGTACTTCCATTATACGTTCCAATGAGCGATGAGGAAGTGACATATGTAATCAAACACCTAAGACGTATCCTTGAAGCATGAGTATTTTGAAAACATGGTTGAATGATTTTTCTTGGAAGCGATGGCTTCCATTAATTGTCGTAGTCAAACTAGTTGTGTTTTTATATTTTGCTTTTCAGCTAAAAGCAACAAGCCCAGATATACTCGTTGGAGGTTGGGCAGCAACTACTGGAGATACTCCTGGCTATTATGATCCTGCACAGCATTTGGCTGAAGGTAAAGGTTACGACTCCGCCTGTAGAATGCCTGGTGTCATTCCTATGTATGTTCCTCTAACTATGATTTTTGGTGAGGAAGGAGCAAAGCTTAGCATGATTGCACTTCAGTTTTTACTCAGTGCTATTTCAATTTATCTATTAGGGAAATGGGCTTACTTCATATTCAAAAAGAAGTGGGTATTCGTCATTACGGTCCTCCTTTTTGCTTTAAGTTCTTTTACGAGCATTTGGGATCATTATCTGATGTCGGATAGCTATTCTACTTCCTTCTTTATTTTTAGTATTTATTTTTTACAGCGATATCAAATAGGCCATAAGAATAAGTCACTGCTTTGGGCAGGTTTGTTTCTTGCTTGGGCGGTATTCTTTCGACAAATATTCATCGTTGCTTTTCCTATTGTCTTCATCATTTTAGTTATTTGGAATTGGAAAAAATGGAGTCTTGCTTTAGCTTCATTAATTGTATTTGTTTTTCCAATGGTGCTTTTGCTTGGACTATGGATTGGATACAACAAAAAGCAATTCAATCGTGAAGTCGTATTTACAACTCCTATTGAGGAATGCTTCAGCACTTATTCGAAAGAGTATCAAATGATGACCAAGTTTCTCATTGATATGGGCTACGGTGAGCCCTTTTGGACAGACGGCAGCGTGGTGCAATGGATGATAAGAAGCAAGGAAAATCAGAAGATGCCAAACATTCCTGATCGCCATTTTACTTCGCAATGCAATACCGATTCATTGGTTCTGTTGAGAGAAAATTTTAGAGTTTATTTGAAATCAGAGGCTCCTGTGAAGGACAGTGTAGCGGCAGTGTTGCGAGAAAGAATTACGCGCTACAGCAATGCATATCATTCAGAAAAAAAGTTTAATTACTACGTGTTGAATCGCTTGCGCCATGCTCAACAATTGTTGGTGCCTTTGAGAATTGATAATTTACCTGCACCGGCGTTTCATGAAATGAATGTCTTTGAAAAGATTATCAAAATTTTTTATTTGGTATTGTTTACCGTTGTAGTGATCGGTGGAATGTTAGTGATGGTGGGATTATTTTTTGCAAAAAATAATGCAGAGCGATGGTGGTGGATGTTGCCGCTAGGATTAGTGTTCGCACTTACTATGATTCTCGGTTTTGTCGAGCAACGTTATCTTGTACCAGTGTATCCTTTTATGATTGTCGCAGTGGCCTTCGCTATTAGCAAGTTTATAAAGGAGCCTGAGGCCAAATAAATTTGGCTTTTCACTTTATTATAGTGCGTTATATTTGTTTAAAGTCCTGAAGATGCAAGTAGTATTATTTGAAGATGAAAATTGGAGAAGATTTCTCCCACTCGCTTTCACCCGTCCTGTGGGCGATCTGCGCGTCGGTATCTTCAAAATTTCAGAAAAGTGGGAGAAAGTTCTGAATGCTCGTGTAGCACACAGAACTAGAACATACTTGCGTCCTGTTTTCACTTCTTCGCTTGAGAAAGATGTTCTGCTTATCAATGCAAGATTACTTCCGAATGAAGGTTTGGTAGCTCAATTAAATGAATTGAGAAACGGTGAAGCATTGGTTTCAAAAGGACGATTACTTGCAATGCGCTCTAATCCAGACAGTGATTTGGCCTTTGAAACAAGTCGTGAATTTGATGGCGATTATACTTTCTTGAATAGCTGCACAGATTTGTTTACATATGCTGGCCAAGAGATTCAAGCTGACTTACCGCTTTGGTTGAAGGATAAAAAACTCAAATCAATTGATACTAGTAACACGATCATTGGTGATGCAAGTCAGATTTATATCAGTGAAAGCGCGACCGTTGTATCCTCCATTCTAAACACCACGAATGGACCGATAATTCTTGATGACCACTCTGAAATAATGGAGGGATCGCTGGTGAGAGGAGGTCTTTACCTTGGAGAACATTCGGTATTGAAAATGGGAACCAAGATGTATGGCCCAACTACAATCGGCCCGCATTGTAAAATGGGCGGAGAGATTACTAATTCAGTGGTTTACGGATATTCAAATAAATCACACGAAGGTTATCTTGGAAATAGTGTATTGGGTGAGTGGTGCAACTTGGGTGCGGACACCAATAATTCAAATTTGAAGAATAATTATTCCGAGGTTCAAACTTGGAATTACGAGGAAAATAAATACACTGATACAGGCCTAACATTTTGCGGTCTAATCATGGGGGATCACAGCAAAGCCGGAATTAACACTATGTTCAATACAGGTACCGTTGTAGGTGTTGCTGCTAATATTTTCGGTGGTGGATTTCCTCCAAAGCATATCCCGTCTTTTTCATGGGGCGGTGCTGATGGATTCGTAGAACACGAGCTAGATAAGGCTCTAGAAACGGCATCCAAAATGATGGCCCGCCGAAACCTCACCCTCACCGATCAGCAACAGTCCATCCTGAAACAAGTGTTCAAGGATAAATTCAATGACAAATGACAAGAGACAAGAGACAAATTACAAGTGACAAATGACAAATGGTTAATGTCTATTTAGATTTTTTTTTATTGTTACAACACTTGCTCCTAATATTTTTTTGATTTCTGTCAAAGAATCTTTTAGTTCTTGAGGTACCTCGATGTGCTTGCTTCTGGAACATAATTCTAACCAAAATTGAGTTTCCGATGCTTCCTTTTCTGAGATCTTTAATTTATGAAGAAGATCGTTTTGACTCTCCGCATACTCTGATTCGTATATGTTTGCTCCAATAGATG
>JAIXWP010000097.1 GCA_027491215.1 Flavobacteriales bacterium
CGGATGATGGTTTCAATGATTGCCGTGGATGAATCGCATTGTATCTCTCAATGGGGATATGATTTTCGTCCCTCATATCTTGAAATAGCTGCCATACGAGAGTTTCACCCCACTGTTCCGGTGCTTGCTCTAACCGCTAGCGCCACTCCAGCTGTCGTTACAGACATCCAAGCGAAACTTCATTTCAAATTGGAGAATGTGATCGGTACGAGCTTCGCTCGTCCGAATCTCGCATATGTAGTCATTGAACACGAGAATAAAGAAGATAAGCTTCTTGATATTTTGAAAAATGTTCCGGGCAGCGCGGTGGTGTATTGTGGCACTCGTGCTCGCACCAAAGAAGTGGCTGAATTTCTCTACAGAAGAGGACACAGTGCTACCTTTTACCACGCAGGTCTAACGCATCAAGAAAAAGATGCGGCATTTAAACGATGGCTCAGAAATGAATCTCGCATTATCTGCGCGACCAATGCCTTCGGAATGGGCATCGACAAACCGGATGTACGCGTAGTCGTTCACATGGATGTACCAAGCACTCCCGAAGCATACTTCCAAGAAGCAGGGCGTGCAGGAAGAGATGGAAAAAAAGCCTACGGTGTGTTGCTCTACAACAGGGGTGATTTAATTTCTCTTCGTGAAAAAGTAGAAGCAAAGTTCCCTCCTATCGATACCATTCGCCGCGTTTATCAAGCGCTGGGAAATAATTTCCAACTAGCAGTAGGCGCTGGAAAAGATGTACAGTTTGAGTTTAATCTTGCTGCATTCGTAAAGTCATTTCATCTCAAAGCTGCAGAAACAATGCATGCCTTGAATATTCTGGAAGCTGCGGAATACATAGCCCTTAGCGATAGCATTCACATGCCTTCGCGATGCACTATATCCATAAGTAAAGGAGATTTATATAGCTTTCAAGTAGCGCATGCCCAAATGGATGGTTTCATAAAGCAGTTGCTTCGCATGTATGGCGGACTATTCGATAATTATGTGCCTATCAAAGAAAGCGAAATTGCAAAGCAAATTCGAACATCCGATAAGGAAGTCATAAGCTTATTGTATTTATTACAAAAACAGAATGTGATCGACTACATTCCAGCAACGGATACACCTAAGATTACCTACCTCACTGCTCGCGAAAGCGCAGAGCATTTGCGCTTATCAAAAGAGGTTTACGAAGATCGTCTCAAAGCAGAAACCGAACGCATGGAAGGTATGATTCGCTACATGCAGCGCGATCGTTGTCGCAGCGTTCAACTTCTTGAATATTTCGGAGAAAAAGAGCCAGAAGCTTGCGGCAAATGCGATATCTGTCGCGATAGAGCGAAGAAAGGTTTGGAGACCAAACAATATGAGCACTTATGGGAAGCGCTATCTGCTCAGCTCTTACATACTGCTCCTACTTTGGATGAAGTAGATAAACTGCTCCCTCAATTTGATGGTGAACTTTTACATAAAATGATTCGCTGGAAACTCGATCATCAAGAGCTCGTGCTTGATGACATGTTGCGCCTCTCGTTACCGGGGCTCGACGATTAGTCGCTTTGCCTTAGATTTGCGGCATGAATTCATTTGTCCAAATCAGCCTTAAGTCAGGAAAAGAACACAGTATCCTTCGCCAACACCCTTGGATTTTTAGTGGTGCTATTCAAAAAATGGATGGTCTGCCAAAAAGCGGCGATATCGTAAACGTGCTTGACCACAAGGGAAATCAACTGGGAACGGGGCACTACTCGGAGGGAAGCATTGCTGTGCGCGTGTTTGCTTTTGGTAAAAACTACAATAACTCTACTGATTTCTGGATTCAAAAGATTCAAAACGCTTATGATGTAAGGAAAAATTTAGGGTTTGTCGATTCTGCAAATACTTCTATTTATCGATTAGTGCATGCTGAAGGAGATGGACTTCCAGGGTTAATCATCGACATCTATGGGAAGACAGCTGTTATTCAAAGCCACAGCGCTGGAATGCACCGTTTGAGAAATGAAATAAAAGACGCGCTCCTTCATGTTTACGGAGGCAAATTGGAAGCAATCTATGATAAGAGTGCGGAGAAGCTTTCCAAGAACTCATCAGAAACATCGAGCGATTCATATTTACATGGAAGCAAGCTTGACACTATCGCTTTAGAGCATGGTTGCAAGTTTCATATCGATTGGGAAGAAGGTCAAAAGACAGGATTCTTTATCGACCAACGTGAGAACAGAAAACTATTAGGCGAGCTTTCACAAGGAAAAAAAGTCCTCAATACTTTCTGCTATACTGGCGGATTCTCGGTGTATGCCCTCCGAGGCGGAGCAGAGATTGTTCACAGTCTTGACAGTAGTCAAAAGGCCCTAGACCTCACAGAATCTAATATCATCCTCAATGGCTTTGAAAATGCGAATCACAAAGTGATAAAAGCAGATGCTGTGGATTACATGAAAAATCTGGAAGTGGATTATGACATCATCGTACTCGACCCTCCTGCATTTGCGAAGCATCTAAGTGCGCGTCACAAAGCGGTTCAAGGATATAAGCGTATAAATGAGGCCGCAATTAGTCAGATAAAACCAGGTGGAATTATTTTCACTTTCTCTTGCTCACAAGCGGTAGACAAACAACTCTTCACCAACACAGTGATTGCTTCAGCGATTAGTGCGGGAAGAAAAGTGCGTATCCTTCACCAATTGCACCAACCAGCAGATCACCCGATCAATGTATTCCACCCAGAGGGAGAATACTTGAAAGGATTGGTATTGATGGTCGAATAATTATTTCAATTGCGCAATCAATTCTTCGAGTCGAAGATTGGCTTGCTCGCCTGATTGCATATTCTTCAAAGCGATAGTGCCGTTTGCCATTTCATCTGCACCGATGATGGCTACAAACGGAATCTTCTTGTCATCTGCATATTTGAATTGCTTCTTCATCTTAGCAGCTTCAGGATAAATCTCTGCATTGATGCCTGCTTGTCTAATTTGGCGCAGGATGGGAAGCGAATAGATCTCTTCTGTTTCTCCGAAATTTGCAAAAAGCAATTTCGTGGTTGCCCCAATTTCTTGTGGGAAAAGTTGAAGCTCTGTCATCACATCATAGATACGATCTGCACCGAAAGAAATACCAACGCCGCTCAGGCCGGGCAATCCAAAAATACCAGTGAGGTCATCATAACGACCGCCGCCGCATATACTTCCCATTTGTACGCCGTTTGCTTTCACTTCGAAGATCGCTCCGGTGTAGTAATTCAATCCACGTGCTAGTGTAAGGTCCAATTCGAGCTTCGCTCTCTCTAGACCAACACTTGAAACTCTTGTCAATATATATTGCACCTCTTCGATGCCTTTCATTGCTATTTCACTGGCTGAAAGAATGCCTCTGAGTTGCGTCAGTTTTTCTTCGTTGGATCCCGAAATATTCAATACCAAATTAATTACTTTCAATTGATCATCGTTGAATCCCTTTTCTCGCAACTCCTTCTCTACTCCATCCACTCCGATTTTATCCAGCTTATCGATGGCGATCGTCATATCCATCATCTGCGCCGCAGCGCCTGCCACTTCGGCAATGCCGCTGAGTATTTTTCTATTATTTAATTTTATGGAAAAATCAGGAAGTCCTAAATTGGTAAGTACTTCATCAAAAATCTGAATCAGTTCTACCTCGTTCAATAAACTATTGCTACCCACAACATCGACATCACATTGATAGAACTCGCGGTAGCGGCCCTTCTGAGGACGATCTGCACGCCATACAGGTTGAATTTGATAACGCTTGAACGGCAATGCCAATTGATTGTGGTTCATCACCACAAAGCGCGCAAAAGGAACTGTTAGGTCATATCGAAGAGCTCGGTCACAAATACTAAAACTCAATTTGCGCGAATCGCGCTGACTCAAAGCCGCGTCATCCGCGTCTTTTAAGTAGTCACCATTATTGAGCACTTTGAAAATAAGTTGGTCTCCTTCCTCTCCATATTTTCCTGTCAGTGTAGAAAGATTTTCCATTGTAGGTGTTTCCAATGGCAAATACCCAAAACGCTCGAATGTCTTTCTGATCACAGAAAAAATATAATTTCTCTTGACCATTACATCTGGTCCAAAATCTCTTGTTCCCTTCGGAATTCCAACTTGACTCATACCCTTGCTTCCTTATTATTGATTATCGACGATTGCTGAACTTGTTCTTTGCAAAAACAATGATTAAAAGCAGCGCCAATCCTAGAAATACGTAGTTCATTTGATATAATTTTTACAAAGATAGTAAGTTTGTAAAGTGAAAGTCCTACGAACCAATACGGAACATGCGGCCTCTGTCTATACTCTGACAGCAGGAAGCGACCGCGCATCATTCTTCAGCGGTGCGGGAGATAAGTTCGTTGTCAAATGGAATAGCGATACATTGCAGCAAGACGCTTTCGCTGTAAAACTGGAGCAACCTGTTTTTTCTCTTCTTCATATTCCATCCTTTCAACTGCTTGTCATTGGTACCTCTCAAGGAGATTTGCATATTGTTGATCTAGTAGATAAAAAAGAGATCAGACATTTCACCACGCATCGACTCGGAATCTACTCTTTGCTTTATAATGAAAAAGAAAAGCAATTAATTGTCGCGGCGGGAGATGGAAGTTTTAGCATTTGGCACCTGCCCTCATTTGAACTCGTACGCCACATTCCACTTGGAGAGTTTAAGCTTCGAGCATTAGCGCTAACGGTGGATGGTTATCAATTAGCCATCGCTTGCGGAGATGAGAAAATCAGAATCTTCGAGACTTTTTTCTACAATGAAATATATACCCTTCAAGGGCATAAGGACGGAGTGACCAGTCTGTGTTATCACCCGACAAAAAATGCATTGATGAGTGGTGGTAAAGACGGACTGCTAAAGATTTGGAACACAAAAGAGGATTATAAACTCTTGCTAGAACTACCAGCGCACTACAGCACCATCTACCACATCTCTTTTTCTCCGAACAAAAAAAATATGCTGACTACCTCGCGGGATAAGTCATACAAACTGTGGGATGCAGAAACTTTGGAAGTGAAAGCTAAACAAGAAGCAAGCGGAACAGGACATACACATAGTGTGAATGCTGCATTGTGGCTCGACGACGAGCATTTCATCACCGCAGGTGATGATCGTAAAATCACATTAAATCAAGTAGATTAAGGGCTCACCAAATTGATGGTGAACATCGTATAGAAGCTATTCGTCAGATCATTCTCGATAGCGAACGGCTGTTCTCCAAAGAAGCCTCTGAAGAAGTCTTGACCATCTGCTAACTCATCTACGTTATAGCTGTAATTGTATCGATATCCCACTTGCCATGATAGCCAAATGAAGCTTTTGATAGAGCGTTCATAAACTGCTCTGAATCGCAATTCACTTCTTCGAAGCACAAAAGTTGATTCACTTTCTTGAAACACACTTGGCTTAGATAGCACATAAGAATTTCCTTCTAGTTCATATCCAATTAAAAGAAGACTGCGGCTAGAGAACGTTCTGCGGTAGTGTCCACGGGCTGGAGCGAGAATTTCCACTCCCCATTTACGCGAAGGTGCTGTCCAGTTGAGAAGGAACACTGGAATGTAGTTTAATTCCCCTGCACGATAATTTCTTGTAGCACCAAAACCGATCATTTTGCGATCACTTGGTTTCCATCCAAAGATTCCCGCCGCCGAAAAAGTAGGCATGTGCATGTCTTGGAAGTCACCGAAATTATAATCGCCATTCCAATCTTGAGAAGCTTGTAAAATTAAGAACTGACGTTCATTAAGAGGCTTAAATACTGTAGCGCTAAAACCCATGGATCGAAGGGTTGACTCTTCGATCGTTTGTTGCATAGGTGGATATAAGATCGGATTTTGAGCTGGATTTCGATCTACAGGATTTACGAGGGTATAATCATTCTGAAGATAGTTCGCACCGAGTTGAATGATGATGTTGTTTCTAGATATTACCGGAATATTAGCGTTGAAACGTGGACCACCGCTGCTTTTGATAGCAGTGGATTGCCCGGGATAATTAATCGTTGTATTTAAAATAGATGCATTATAGGCACCACTATTTAATTGATGTCTTGCTTGATAATCGTATCCAATTGTAATGAATTTAGCAGGACTGAGGTCAAGCACTTTGCTCGTGCAAAAGCGCTTGACACCAGGATCTGCAAAGTCCACATTATCGTACATCGAGAAGTCTTCTTCTTCTACGAGCGTGTCAGTAGCAAGTGAGTCCACTTGTGCGTGCAATGAAATGCTTGCTCCCAGAAGGAGAACAATAGAGAGAATACGATTCATAAAAACTATTTCTTGATTTCTAAGCGCTTCCAAACATCCGTTCTACCAAGCGCTTCAACGCCGATATACCCGCGGATTTCAAGGGTGTTGTCGTCCTTCATACGAATCACACATTTATAGGTGCTGCCGTTTTCTGGATCGTAAATCGTGCCCTCAGACCACTCCTTATTTCCTTTGTAGATGAAGTCTTTCAACAATCTGTAACCCTTAAGAGGTGTATTTCTTAGCGCTTCTTCAGGATTGTTTTTATCCACTTTTGGCTTTCCTGTTTCAGGATCATTTGGCTCTTTTAACCAAACAATTTTACCATAAAATTTAGTTCCAATTTTTTCCACCTTCACACGAGCCTTGCCGTGACTGGGTTCCCATACTCCAACTAATTTATCCGCGTTGGCATCTTGCGCACTAGCAAATACTGGCAGCATGAGCGCCATTGCGAAAAACAAAATCATTCTCTTCATCATAGGATTAATCTTTTAATGTTAATTCAAATTCAACAACTGCCTTGTATGAAATGTTGCCGTCCTTATCAGCACGCAATTCTGCATCGGCAACGAATAGCATTTCCTTTTGCTTAAATAATTCCACCAAATCCGCCTCTGCTGAAGGTATGAGTGAAATGCTTGAAGCCCCTTCTGGTACTGGATTAAGCACAGCAGATTGAATCATACTTGCATCATTCGAAGTACATTGTAAGGTGATGTTTGAAATCTCGTTGAACATTAACGAGTCAGTAGAAGTAAGCTTAACGCTTTTAATTTTCACACTCTCAACATTCTCAGCGGTTGTTCCTGCTTTAATTTTATTTAAATCAATAAGCATAGAACCCTGCAAAGTGTTAGATCCCTCGAATAACGGGCCTTCTGCACTGAGTGTGATTTCTTCAGATGTAAAGACAACCTTCTCTTCATGACCGCATGAAGTGAATAGGATTGCACAAATAGATAGAATGGATAGGTATTTCATAAGTCTTGTTTACTTTTCAAATATATTAATTTGAGCCATACACAAGACCGTGCCAAAAGAAATGACGGTTTTTAGCGAGCCATCAAAAGGTAAAAGCTAATAGCGGTAACTGCGAACAGCAACCATTTTTTTGTTCTCGGATGCATAATTTGAGCATTGGTTAAAGCTTCAACAGGTTATTCCTGATGCCTTACAAAAGTGTTGGCAAAAGCCCAAGATATTAACACGATATACAGGAGTTATCAAAAGTCAAAAGTGAAAAACGAACAATTGAAGAATCCTGCCGTTTATGGGCATCTTTTTTGTTTCTTTACTGCATCAATTACTTCTAATAATGAAACAAGCCTTAGGTTCTATTTTTATTGCAGCATCAGTTGTTATCGCAGCCGCTCTTTTTTCTTATACCTACGCCAATCGCCATAAAGCAGAAGATGTTATCTTCGTTACAGGTCTTGGTTCAAAAGATTTCATTTCAGATTTAATTGTTTGGGAAGGTTCATTTTCAAGAACCAGTTTCAATCTTGCAGAGGCCAGTGAAGAACTTAATAAAGATCGTGAGATCATCAAAGAATTCCTTTCTTCGAAAGGTGTACCAGCAGAATCTATCATTTTTTCAGCAGTGAATATTGAAAAGCAATTCGACTCTCGCTATGAAGGCGAGCGATACATTTCCATTTTTGCTGGATATGGTCTTACCCAACGAGTGACTATTGAATCTAATGAAGTAGATAAAATTGAAAGCGTATCTCGTGAGGTTACAGAACTCATTAATTCAGGAATAGAATTTTATTCCAGCGAGCCGCAATACTACTTTACTAAACTTGCTGAACTTAAAATCGAAATGATTGCTGCTGCAACGCAAGACGCAAAAGTGAGAGCAGAACAAATAGCATTGAATGCAGGTGGAAACCTTGGTAACTTAAGAAATGCCAACATGGGTATATTTCAAATTACTGCACAAAACTCATCAGAAGATTATAGCTGGGGCGGTACTTTCAATACATCATCCAAGAGAAAAACTGCATCTATCACCATGCGCTTGGAATACCAAGTGGATTAATAGCCTATGACGCGTTTTATCATCTTATTCTCTCTTGTTTTAATTTCTTACTCGTCATTCGGGCAATTAGTATTTTTAGCAGAACAAGAAGAAGTATTTAAAAAATCTACAGAGCAATGGTTGGTTCAGGAACTGACTAAAAATCATCCGAGCCATTTCGCCGATCGATCCTATTCAGATAAGACTACCTTATTCGCACCTCCTACAGATAACGAACCTGTATTAGGTATAGCTGTCAAATATGGATATGAAGAAGCTCTTATCTTTCAAAACCTTTATTTCCCAGATCACAAAGTGGAGCGATATATCCAGCTGCATTCTATTTGTGATTTATACTTTCCACTGATTGAAAAAAAATTAAGTCTTGCGGGTCTTCCGAAAGAATTCAAATTCCTTCCACTTCTTATGAGTGGAATGAATCCAGCTCACACGGACAACCGCGATCGAGCAGGTCTTTTTGGGATGGATTACCTCAGCGCACGCTACCAACAATTGCGCATGGACAGCGTGGTAGATGAACGTCGTGGTGGTGACTTCGCAATTGATGCGGCCATCAAAGAATTAAAATCCATTCACCAAAGTTTTAATGGCAACGCAGAACTCACTTTGAAAGCATGGTACGTGAGTAGGGCCTACGCAAAAAGAATTTCATCAGATCAAGCAAAAGAATGGCAGTCCATCGATGATGATGCGGATTTCTTCGTACAGTTCTTTGTTTACTCGAATAAGCTTTTCAAACAAACCTATAATCGGGTCAATAATCAATTGCATCATTATTTCGATATTCTTGGAAACTATGAAAGCATCAACTTCACTCAACCTGTTTACTTTGAAGGTTTGAGTACCTTGACTGGTGCGGATATCGTGGCAATGAAAAAACTCAATCCTATTTTCATCGGTGATCGAATTGAGGCAAACTATAAAAAAGTGTCCTTCATATTAGATAATCGATACACCGGGAAATTCAAGGCACTGGAGGATAGCATTTACAAATGGACCCCAAAGCCAAAAGTGATTCCAACAGAAACCATGGTGATTGAAGAGAACGTTTATCATGTAGTGCGAAAAGGTGAATCATTGGGAGTAATTGCTCGTAAGCACAAAACTACCATTGCTCAAATCAAAAAGTGGAATAAACTTCGTTCTGATAAAATACGTGCGGGGCAGCGTTTAAAGATTGTAAAGACCACGCGCAAGCGCGTTCCGAAGGCGGAGGAGCCTGAAACAAAAGAAGAACAAAATATAGACCCGACAGCGGTGCCTGATGCTGTTTTACTCGATAACGCTAATAAGCCCGACACAACAAAAGTGACTCCCCCACCGAAACCAAAACCAGTGGCTCCAAAGCAAGACGAGATTGTCAACTACAAGGTTAAAAATGGAGACACACTTTGGGCAATCGCCAAAAAACACAAGGTGTCGCCAGAGGATATTATGAAGTGGAACAAGTGCGGAGAAAAAATCCGCCCTGGACAAGTCTTGAAAATTCACACGAAGTAGTCTACGTAGTTTACCGTATAGATAAGAGTTTTCTTCAAAATAGCTTTGCTTTACTCAACCTCAAAGCAATGAAATCTCTTATTACTACCCTACTTTCTATAGTAGCAATCAGCGCTCTCAGTCAGGGCACCATTACCTATGACCCCGGAACATACAAGTATGGGGTAAAAAACAATGATGGAAAAATAATTGTGCCCTTCCAATATCAAACCCTCTACACAGGACTCGAAGGACAGTTGATTGCCGAAAAGTGTCAGGACGGTGGTAAAAACTGCTTGACTGGAATTATTGACTACAATAATAATTTAGTAGTCAATTTTCAGTACGATGAAGTTTATCTAGACGGACCTCTCTACCGAGTGCACCAGGGCTGTCAACAAAATTATTTCTCCGGCTGTATGGGTGGTACCATTGGCTACATTAATTCCACAGGAACAGTTGTAGTACCATGTATTTATGACAATACCGATTCTGGATTATGGGCCTTCGACTGGGACGATAATTATCGTGATTTTGAAACAAAAGCTCAGGATGGATATATCAATCTTTCACTGAACGGTCGTTGGGGTTATGTGAATTATCAAGGAGTAGAGCAAATCCCATTTCAATTTGATGCAGGCAGTAATTTCTTGAAAGACTCAGCGCTGGTGACATTCGGAAGTACTGAGTTTTTCATTAATAAGCAAGGGCGATGTATCAAGAATTGTCCTGACAATCTCAATTTTAAATCAAAAGAGCAATTAGCAGATCAGTCCTCGAACTTCAATCTGGTTGTGAATCGTATGATGCAATTCGAAGAAAATGAACGTAAGAATTATGCGGGAATTGATTTGGCTAGAAAGGAGGATAAACTCTACAGAGAACTACTGTCTACGATGCAAGAAATAGTAGCATACGGTACACTTGAACAACAAAAGCTAACGCGATTCTTCTTGCTTAAATCAGCCATTGGAGCTTCAGAAAAATCGGATACCGTTGCTGTTATTTTCCCCTACCTTAATGGTGTACGCTATATCGCTGATAATTTAAAAGAATCAGACTTCCCCATTCGTTTTACATATAACAATTCCAACAAGCAATACAGTGTAGATGCATACAAAACGACCATTGCGTCTTATTACCAAATCATCGCGGAGTGTGAATACCTTATGAAAAATGGTCGTGCCGAAGCTGATTTAAAAAAAGCAATTTCACTTGCTTCTACCAACAATTTCAATAACGCATTGAATTGCGCATATCTGATTGATTTCAAACAGGAGTTTAAACATTACGATACAGAGATTCTAGAATACAGCAACAAATGTTTGGAATACTATCTGAAGTTAAATGAAGAAGAGCGCAACAAACTGAATGATTTGAAGCTCTGGACAGGCAATCAACCCGCGGCTATTGAAGCGGCATTTACTTCGATGAGCAAAGAAAAAGTGCCGAGTACATTTTACATTACTGGAGCTAGATTGTATAAGGAATTTGGCAAACCTGATTACGCGCTTGACTTTATGAATAAGGCCTACAACGGCGGATATGATGAAACATCATTCCTCTGGGAATACATTGAACTCTGTAAACAAAATGGCAATACTTCAAAAGGAATTGAAGTAGCGGATAAGCTTGCTATTAAAACGTCTATTACAGATTGCACCAATCTTCAAAAGCTGGCAGATTACTATGTTTCATTTGGGAATATGAGTGCCGCGAAAGAAACAAAATCAAAGGCAGATGAATGTGTCGAGGATCAATTGAAAGCACAGAAAAAAGCAGCTCGACAAAACAATAGCGGCTCTCGCACATACTCTGGCAGCGGCGTCAATGGCGGAGTGTACATCGGTGTCGATTTATTTCCGCTCATGCGTATCGATAATTCTAAACGCGACTATGGCGTAAAAATCGACTTCATCGGAAAAAACATTGGACATGAATTTTATTTCAAAATGCACAACAACGACCGAGACTTCATGTGGGACTTGTCTTCAAATGATGCCGTAAACAATAACAAGGAAATTCTTTGGAACGGTTACACTGCTGCATACGGACTTAAATTTTATGATAATGAAGGAGAAAGCATGACCTACTTCGTCGGCCCAATGTTTCGCTATCGCTCTAAAGAGTACGCAGCCGTAGATACTCTGGCATACGATCCGCTCAACCTCAATGATAATTTCAACGCTCAATTTTTACCAAAAGAAGAACAATACGAAGTACTCCTTAACTATGGATGGCAGACCACAAAACCAGGCTTCTCAAGTGAATTCTACTTTGGTATTGGTCCGAAATACAGCGTGTTTACTGCCAATCCAATCACAGCTAATTTTGACAATGTAAAATACTTCGTTGAAAATCCAATCATCGAAGGACGCAAAGAAACGCGCTGGGGCGTTGGCTGTCGCGTTGGATTTACAATTGGCATCAAGTTGTTCTAAGTGACAAAATGTTGTTACTTCGCTGAGCTAAATCGTTTATATGACCAACGAAACTCAGACGAAGGGTATCTGGATGGCGGTGCTTGTTGCAGCCCTCGGCTACTTTGTGGATATTTTTGACATCGTACTCTTTGGCGTTCTTCGCCAAGATAGCCTAACGGAACTTGGCTATTTAGGAAAAGCTAATGGCGAAATGGGCATGCTGCTTACCAATCTACAAATGGTGGGAATGCTCGTGGGTGGTGTCCTATGGGGCATGCTGGGCGATAAACGCGGAAGAATATCAGTCCTATTCGGATCAATTATTCTTTACAGCTCCGCTAACATTGCCAACGGCTTTGTTCAAGAAATTTATTCCTACGGTGTTTGTCGTGTGCTCTCTGGTCTCGGACTGGCGGGCGAATTAGGTGCGGGTATTACCTTGGTGAGCGAGCTTATGCAAAAAGAAAAGCGGGGCATCGGAACGATGATCATCGCTTCTGTGGGTGTCAGCGGAGCGATTGCTGCAACCTTGATTGGGAATAAATTCGATTGGCGTATCACATACTTCATTGGGGGCGGACTAGGACTCGCTC
This sequence comes from Flavobacteriales bacterium, assembly GCA_027491215.1. Classification (GTDB taxonomy): domain Bacteria; phylum Bacteroidota; class Bacteroidia; order Flavobacteriales_D; family Sanyastnellaceae; genus JAIXWP01. The sequence continues at coordinate 12,794 of JAIXWP010000097.1, forward strand.
TTCTCTTCTTACGCGTGAGTGTTCACGAGAGCGGTATGTTCAGAGCCACGGCAAGTTCTAATGTTTCTAAAGGAAATTTCTTTATGCTGTTTAATAATCGCTCCCGACTAAAACGTTACATGAGCTGCATTCTAATGGGAATGCCTGCATGGTTTGTGGTCGGTGTGCTTATTTATCAAGCCCCTGAATTCGGCAAGTCACTAGGGATTCAAGAAAATCTAAGCGCTGGTATAGCCATTCGAAATTGCTATCTCGGCATGACTTTCGGTGATCTTACGAGTGGGCTTTTGTCCCAATTGATGCGCAGCAGAAAAAATGTCTTGCTCATCTTTTTCTGTCTAACAGGCATCTTTATGTCATTCTATCTTTTCCTACCTATGAAGAGCGCTGATATGCTCTACTTCGCCTGTGGACTATTAGGCTTCGGGGTGGGCTTCTGGGCGATTTTCGTGACCGTTGCCGCTGAACTATTCGGTACCAATCTCCGCGCATTGAGTGCCACAACCGTTCCTAACTTTGCTCGTGGGATGATGGTTCCTCTTTCTGCTTTATTTGTGTATCTAATGGGATTACTTGAAAGCCGCATTGAAGCAGCAATAGTAGTGGGTGCCTTGTCATTGGTGCTCGCTTTCATTGGTTGGTCAATGCTTAAGGAAACCTATGGAAGAGATTTAGATTTTGTAGAAAATTAAATTATTCTCATGAAAAAAATGTTATCCTTCATCTGCATTGCAGGCCTATTAGTCGCATGCTCTGAAGAAAAAAAACCGACGATTCAACGTATGAAAATTGAGAAGTATCCTATCACTGCAAAGCAAGATTCCAACCTTACTTTCTTTGGGGAAAATGTTTACGATCCTTATCTATGGCTCGAAAACGACACCAGCGAACAAACAGCTGCTTGGGTGAAAGAACAAAACATTCTCACTCGCTCATATCTCGACTCTATTCCTCTTCGCGATTCAATCAAGTCGCGTATTACAGAATTGATCAACGTAGAAAAAGTGGGCATGCCTGTTCGAGTGGGCGAACGTTTTATCATTTATAAAAACAGTGGACTAGAAGCTCAAGGAAAATATTTCGTGAGAAACGGTATCAATGGCGCTGACGAATTATTCTTAGATATCAACGCCCTTTCATCCAACGGTACCACTTCAGCATCACTCCTATCACCTTCAGATGACAACAAGCACATTGCATTCGCTATCAGTGAAGGCGGCAGCGATTGGTCGAAGATTGTGGTGTATAACATTGAAACAAAACAACCAACAGGTGATGTCCTCGAGTGGGTGAAATTTAGCGATGCTTCATGGTTCAATGATGGATTCTTTTACAGCCGATACCCTGCTCCAGCTAAGGGTGAAGAGCTCAGTGGAAATAATATGTACCACATGGTGTACTATCACAAATTAGGTACAAAACAAGAACAAGACATACTTGTACACCGCGACAATGAACGCCCGTATATGTACAATAGTCTTTATCTGACCGAGAATAAAAAAATGACTTTCTTGATTTCTTCACCTGGAACAGATGGATCAGAAATATGGTATCGCGAAGGTTCGGACTTAAAGGGAAAATTCACTCCGCTGTTCACTGATGTGACGCAACATAACTCACCTGTAGATGTAACAGATGATGGAAGAATTTTAGTGATGACAGACATCGATGCTCCGACCTATCGTTTGGTAAGCATTGACCCTAAAAATCCAGCGAAAGAAAATTGGAAAGAGATTATTCCAGCTACTGAAAACTTACTTCAATCGGTGAGCACTGGAGGTGGTCAACTTACTGCGAGCTACTTGGATAAAGCAAATACCCGCATCTTCACATTGGCGATGGATGGCTCTAATAAAAAAGAGCTTGTACTCCCAGACAAGACTGGTAGTGCAGGAGGATTCGGCGCGAAGAAGACCGACACTTATTGCTTCTATTCTTTCAGCTCATTTACTTATCCTGGGGTAATCTATAAGTATGATTATGCATCAGGAAAAAGCACAGAGTTTAGTAGAATGTCCTTGCCTTTCAAGCCAGAAGATTTTGAGAGCAAGCAAGTAATGTACAAGAGTAAAGACGGTACAGAAGTGCCCATGTTTATTGTATCGAAAAAAGGCATCAAACTCGATGGCACCAATCCTACTCTCCTTTACGGTTATGGTGGATTCAGCGTACCTATTCAGCCAGGATTTTCTGCCAGTAGAATTATGTTTTTGGAAAATGGCGGAGTCTATTGTATCGCTAATATCAGAGGTGGCAACGAATTGGGAGAAGCTTGGCACCAAGGGGGAATGAAGGATAAAAAGCAGAATGTATTTGACGACTTCATTGCCGCGGCAGAATATCTCATCAAAGAAAAATACACCTCATCTGAACACCTTGCTATACAAGGTGGATCGAATGGTGGATTGCTCGTTGGTGCTTGCATGACCCAACGCCCGGAGCTATTCAAAGTAGCTTTACCAGCGGTCGGCGTTCTAGATATGTTGAGATACCACAAATTCACAGTAGGTAAAGGCTGGATTCCAGAATATGGTTGTGCTGATAGTTCTGCTACAGAATTCAACTACCTCAAGGCATATTCACCTTATCACAATTTGAAACAAGGCATTTCATATCCTGCAACTTTGATAACTACAGCAGATCATGACGATCGCGTGGTGCCTGCACACAGCTTCAAGTTCGCGGCACGACTTCAAGAATATCACAAAGGTGAAAACCCTGTGCTCATCAGAATCGAAACCAGCGCAGGGCATGGCGCTGGAAAGAGCACACAACAGATGATCGAAGAACTCACGGACATCTACTCTTTCGTTCTCTACAATACAAAAGACTAAGTCATTCTTTTTATTAACTACTAACTCACAGTTAGAACTTCCTGTCATGGGAAGTTCTAACTTTGCTTTATTATGATAGATGTTTCCTTAGCCATTATTAGTCAATTATCCGTTCATCGCGTGGGCAACAAGCACAATGGCGATGATATCTTTTTATCAAAGGCTCCCATCGCAGTTGATGATAATGCTATGCAAGAAAAACTCTTGCATTTCTTTTTATCCTCTATGCCATTGGTGGAGAAGTATTCTTTCAAAACAGAAATTGAGCACGAACAAGAAAATCCGTTGCGCCAATTTTCTAAAGAAATATTTCAAAACAGAAGCAGTTTTCATCTGACATCTATACAGATAGCCAAGAGGCTTTTTGATGTCTCTATGCACCCTCAAATTAAACCAGGCGATGTATTCGTTGCACATCTAAAAAACATCGCTTTCGATGGTGAAAATTGCGAGGCGATTGGAATTTTCAAATCTGAAAATAAGCAGTCCTTCTTCCAAGTACTTGCCAATGGAGATCAGGCGGAACTCTATCTTTTGGATGGCATCAATCTCGATAAATTAGATAAGGGGGCCATCATCTTCAACCAAGAGGCTGGTGACGGATACCGTGTCTGCATTCTTGATCGAAATAATAAAAGTACAGAAGCTGAATTCTGGAAAGATTTATTCTTGAACATCACTCCTTGCAATGATGAATACCAACAGACCAAGCAATACATGAGCTTGGCCAAGACGTTCGTCACTACGCAATATGTAGAAGATTTTGAGGTAGAAAAACCCGAGCAAATTGAAATGCTTCAGAAGTCGGTTGAATACTTTAAAACGCATGACAATTTCGACAAGCGTGAATTTGAAGAGGAAGTTCTTCAATACCCCGAAGTGATTAAATCGTTTCAAAACTTCAACCACCAATTTCAAGAAGACAATGAAATTGTTTTAGAGGATAGCTTTGAAATCTCTACTCCTGCCGTGAAAAAGCAACAGAGTATTTTCAAAAGCATTATCAAACTCGATAAAAATTTTCACATCTATGTCCACGGAAATCGTGAATTGATTGAAAAGGGTGTAGAACCAGATGGAAGAAAGTTTTATAAAATCTATTACAAAGAGGAAGAATAATAGATGGAAGATATATTGCTCGAAAAATCAAACCTGAGAAAGGAAATGCTTGCATCAAGAGCAGCTATTCCTTCCGAATTAAAAGAGCAATACGACCTCGCAATTAATGCACAACTCCAAGATTGGATTACACTTCATCAACCCAAGGTGGTGCATTGCTATTTGCCTATGGGCGCTGAAATAGACATCACTCCCTCTCTTCTTTTTTGTCTTTCAAAAGACATCAAAATAATCGCTCCAAAAACTTTAAATCAACGCAAACTAGAGAATCGCATTTTGAATTCTTTAGATCAAGTCGAAAATGGCATCTGGGGTACTTTACATCCTACAGGCGAATTATATGAGGGCCCGATTGATATGATCATTGTGCCAGGCCTTGCCTATGATGAGCACCGTTATCGTTTGGGTTATGGAGGCGGATATTATGATAATTTCTTGGTGCAATATCCCGAAGCGAAAAAGATTGGTGTTTTCTATTTGATGCAAAAAAGAAATGCCGTTCCAAAGGAACGGCATGACATTTCATTAGATCTTATTTTCACCGAACAGTAATCGCTACTTCTTAGGTGGTGGATTCTGTCGAGGCTTCATATTTGTTGACTTCGATGGTGCGCCTGTTGGAGCATCTTCGTCCTCATATTCATGTTCCTTTACATTCTGAAGATTAATCTCTTTTCCATCCTCTAGTTTTTGTAGTAAATCATCAATCTGCTCTGCACTCAATTGCTTCGCAATAATCTTCATGTCTTTGTCCATCAAGAAAACTTTCGGGGTACTATTCACATCCCAAGTAGTGCGGTAATTCAGACTCTTCAAAGTAGTGATGCCACTGTAGATCAATTTAGAGGCACTGTCTTGCTTCATAATTTCAGGAGTATCGCTGACGTTGATCCAGTCCAATTTATTTTCATCAATAAATTTAACCCACTTATCATTTTCAAGCTCATTACCCACTGCATACACTACCAAGCCCTTGTCTTTCCATTTGTGATAAACATCTAGAAGTTTTGGCACTTCTTTTTTACAGTGACCGCAAGTAGATTCCCAAATCACGAGCAATGTGTATTTCCCTGCTGCATTCTTCATGCTGGTCCATTTCTGACCCGTTGCATCTGGAAGAATAATGTCTTGTGCAATTTCCCCACACATGCAGTTTCTTTTCTCATCCGCAGATTCTTTGATCTGCTTCATTTTCGCTTCATCCATCCAATCTACCTTGCCGGTGTTGTAGTAATTATCTACCATGTACACAAACAAGCGATCCATACACATGATCTTAGAAGTCTCAGCTGTATAGGTGATGTAGTTCACGAAGTACTTAAACAAATCTGTATTTCCAGAAACGCGGTCGATGAGTTTTTTTGATTCGATACAAAGCGTATCAGGAATCTGAGGAAGTGTCTGCGTAATATAACGCTCAATCAATCTGTGGATGGTCTGATCGCGAATCATTCCAGGAGAAGAAAAATCAACGTTATCCCAATAGTGCTCACGGAACCAATAGTATTGGTAGCGCGCCTTTCCAACTTCGTCTAATGAATCTGGAGCGGTAGGTGTTTCGGGATCCAAGCTCATTTTTAAAAGCTTGGCAAAAAGTAGATTTGGATGATCTGTGATGATCTTTTTCTGATATGCAATGACCTCATCATTGAGCTTATTCAAAGATTCTTTTGCTGGTGCTTTCTCTTCCTCCGTCTTCAAGCTGTCATTCAAGATCTTGTCAATAGGTTCTCTTGACAGGCGTTTCGTATTGATGTAGCGGATGTAATCAAAAAACATTTTATTGTTTTCCGATTCTTTGATAACGATTTTGTTGATGTCATTATCTGCGTTGGCTTGCAACACGATATTTTCCTGATCAACGATGATATCAAAATATTTTGGACCAGGCATAATGATGGCGTATTTACCTATCTGGTCTGGATTCTTTCCATAAAATTCAAAATTTCCATTCGCATCTACGCGAGTGGTATCGTTGTAATAAAGACTTTTTCCGTAGTAATTACCGAGATAGAGCACGGTATCTTTCAAACCTTCGATGCGACCTTTGATTTTGAACTTCGTGTTCACTGATTTCTTGGCTGGCGCGGCCTTCTGTGCTTGAACACTGATCGTCATCAGTGCCATCAATAAAAACAAAGCAATTTGAATGTACTTGTTATTCTTCATAAATCGTTCTAATATCTGAATGACTTCAAATTTGTGGTTTGTGTTGTTTCGCAAAGGTAAGTTTAACATTTCCTTGAATTCTTACCCCTATGTGAAATGATGCAAACCAACTATTGTTCCAAACATTTCCCTGAAAATCTTTGTTTCTTTGGCCTATGAAATCTGTACTTGTCATCGGATGTGGCTGGCTTGGAATGCCCCTCGCTGTAGCACTTCAGCGCAAAGGTTATACCGTTACTGGCTCCACCCGCCAAGCCGAGCGACGCGCCAAGCTTGAATCAGATGGAATCCGAGCCATCGCGCAACATGAGGTCACAGAATTCTATGATACCGTAATCTGTACCCTTACTCCCCCGAAGACCGAAGCCGACCATGAGCTCCATCGCTCGATTGCTGCGTCTGCCGCCAAATTTGAAATCCCACAGCTTATTTATACGTCATCAATCTCTATCTATCCAGATATTCCACAACTCATGGATGAGGAAAAGGCGGATCGAAATTCAAACATGGGCCAACTCGAAGAACTCTATCGTCAAGAATACAAGGATGTGACCATCCTTCGACTAGGCGGTTTATATGGTGGCGAAAGACATCCCGCTTTTTATTTATCTGGAAAAAATGGTGTGCCCAAGCCAATGGCCGTTATCAATCTGGTCAGCCAAGAGCGCGTCATCACCGCTATTGAGCTAACCGTGGATAAGGGTATCAAAGGCGAATCGTTTAATATCGTCGATCCAGAACACCCCACCAGAAAAAAATATTATACGGAGGTTTGCGCCCAACTTGGAATTCCTGCACCTGAGTTTGAGAATTCCATCGACAAAGGAAAAGTGATCGATGACTCTAAATGGAAACTATGGTTTGATTAAGTGATAATCACTAATTTCGTACGACCTGTTTTTTTATAATTAACCCTTAACCAAAACGCGTATGAAAAAATTATTACTTTTTTCTTCTTTTCTAATTCCTGTAATTTCTCAAGCACAGCTAATTGTTGAAGATAATTTCGACAGCTACACTGCTGGCACTGGTGTTGCCGCTCAGTCTACTAATTGGGATACTTGGACTGGTGCAACGAATATCGACGCACTTGTGAGTACCGAACAAGCATTCAGTACCCCAAACAGCATGAAGGTCAACCAAACAGGCAACGACATGGTGCTTCCACTCGGTCCTTACACAACAGGAGCCTATGAGGCTACTTGGAAAATGTACATTCCAAATGGCGAAGGCGGTTACTTCAATGCACTACATACTTGGGCTGCAAACAGCACCACCTATGAGTGGGCGGTGGATGTGTTCTTCTCTGCAAGTGGAGCTATCGCTACCGTTGCAGGAAGCGTAGAAGAAGCAAGTCCAGTTAACTATACTTCTGACACCTGGTTTGATGTAAAACTGTATGTCAACCTCACGGCAGATGTTGGAAAAGTATTCATTAATGGTACTGAGATTCGCAGTTTCCAATGGTCTTTAAATAATGCCAATGGTCTTGCGGGTACAAATAGACTCGTTGCCATCAACTTCTACGGAACCGAAGGTCCAAACGGAGCAAATACTGGTGGAATCTACTATGTAGATGATGTGGCAGTTAACCAAGTTTCTGACGTCCTTGCAACCGAAGAAAAAGCGGATCTCGTGCTTACTCCAAGCTTTTACCCTAACCCAGTAAGCAGTGAATTGACACTTGAAACTCCTCCATCATTCAATGGCGGAACTGTAAGCATCTTTGACCTTACAGGAAAAGTAGTTTACACACACGCTATAGCTACCGAAGATCAAATTCAGCGCATCAATGTGAGTGACTTATCGCAAGGAATCTACATGATTCAATGGAAGAAAGCCAATATGGTGAAGACCATGCGCATGATCAAGAAATAAACTAAGCGAGCTTTTGCTCGAGTAATTGGACAAACTCCATCTCCACCTCATGATGTTTATCACGAGCGTACCAGAGATGGAGTTTTTCTTTTATTACATCCATGTCTGCATTATCCGCTTTCAATTGATTGATGAGCTCTTGCGCCTTGTGCGGTCTCGGGCCATAGTGACCTAGGACTTTCCCGTGTTCATCGATCAGAATAAAAATTGGAATAGATCTACCGGTGCCGGTGAGAAACATATCCATGATTTCCAAATTCTCATCGCGTAGAATATACTTGGTTTGAATCGATGAATTCAAATTCGCTATTTGCTGAATCACAGGCACGATCTGCGCCGCATCCCCACACCAACCCTCTGTCAACACAAGGAAGGTGAAAGGCTTATTGATTTTACCAACTGCCTCTTTGGTATGATCGGATAGATGCGTATGCTTGTCCCATCGATCCATACGATGAACATTCAGTTTGCTATATACGAGTAAATCTTCCGTTTGATTTGGTCCCGTTACCTTTCCTTCTTCGTGCAGTCGATCAATCTTCTCACGGTATTCCTTATAAGACAATGCTCCTTCAAAACCAGAAGCAATCATACTTTCCAATGCATTCATAAAACTAGATTAATATTGTACAAAGTTCAGCATTTATAACAAGCTTGGACTGTTAAAGATCATTGTATAATTCGATTTCTGACTGATGAAAATCACCACCAACCTCCGAAAGATGCGCACCACTCTTGATGGAACAGCGCAATACACTTTGCCTATTGTTGACATCCTAGATTATACAGGCACTTATTTCATGAATCCTTTGGTGGGCGAACGCATTGAACTTCAGTTCGAGAATGAAATTCACTGCGTGGAAACAGGAAAGAAAATCAAGAAGACTTTTGGTGAAGGTATGAGCTATGAAGCATTTATGACCTCTCCTAGCGCTTCTCCAAGTATTGTGCGACCAGAGCTAAGTCGGATTCATGAAGGCATCGCACTTCGCGATGCTGCATGGGAAGAAGAGCATCATAATAAGCCACACTTTGTATACTTATCCCGCACTAGTGATATTAAAGTCGGTGTTACTCGCACCGGCAATGTGCCTAGCAGATGGATTGATCAAGGTGCAAGCGAGGCGATCATTCTCGCCGAAACTCCCTACCGTCAACTCGCAGGACTTATAGAAGTTGCACTGAAAGATCATATGGCAGATAAAACCAATTGGCAAGCCATGCTAAAAAATCTATCTAATGATAACACTCCGCTGGATGTAAAGAAAAATCAAGTGCTCGATTTCTTACCTGAAGAATATCACGACTTTGTTTTCGACTCTGATGAAGTAACCAAGATTAATTATCCTGTATTAAACTATCCTCTTAAAGTGAAGTCACTGAAGTTAGACACTACTCCGCAGTATCAAGGAAAATTAATGGGCATTAAAGGTCAATACTTGATATTCGAAGATGGCACTGTTTTTAATGTACGATCACACGCGGGCTACAAAATGAGTCTGACCTTATTGTAAAAATGACAAAAACTCAAGACATCCATCACCTCTATTCTCGAGCAGGCTTCGGATTACATCCACAGTATTGGCAAAACAGAGAAGCCTTATCAGCGGAGCAGCTCGTAGATCAATTATTTGAAGACAGCAAGAAGTTCACTTCCCTTCAGCGATTTGAAGATATTCGAGAAAGAAAGGAAGATGTTGGTGGATTAAAAATCTTGAAAATGATATTGAAAAGCCGAAAAGATTTACAAGAATTAAATCTTTCATGGCTTGATCACATGAGTACTACTGGTGCTCAATTGCGCGAAAAGATGACTTTCTTTTGGCATAATCATTTTGCCACGCAAGTACCTTTCCCAGTGCTGATGCAAGCACAAAATAATATGCTCAGAACGCATGCGCTTGGAAATTTCAAAACGCTTCTCGAACAAATAGCTATGGATCCTGCAATGATTATTTATTTAAATAATCAGCAGAATAAGAAAAACGCACCAAACGAAAACTTCGCTCGCGAACTCATGGAACTCTTCACAATGGGAAGAGGAAATTATACAGAACAAGACATCAAAGAAAGCGCTAGAGCATTCACGGGATGGCATGTTGGTAAAGATGGCTATTTCAAATTCGAAGAAAAGCAACACGACTATGGACAAAAAACTTTCTTCGGTCAAACAGGAAATTGGAATGGACAAGATATCATTCGAATCATTTTAGAGCAGCCTACGACAGCTGTTTTTATTTCAAAAAAGCTCTATCGACATTTCATACATCCCAACGTTGATCAAACTTTTGTAAACGAGATGGCACAAGTATTTCGAGTGAACAATTACGAAATCGAGCCTCTATTAAAGTTCATTTTTACATCAAAGCATTTTTATCGAAATGACAAAAAGGGAAGTTTAATAAAATCACCTGTTGAGCTCATTGTATCATACAAACGTCTGTTTGGATTGCGTTTGAACAAGCCCGAAAACATGATCAAGCTTCAACGTGGATTAGGACAACTTCTCTTCTTCCCTCCTAATGTGGCTGGATGGCCGGGCAATCAGGCATGGATAGATAGCACATCTTTGCTCTTACGAATGAACCTTCCCTTTATTTTTCTTGGAAGAGATAATTTTGATTTAAAGGAAAAAGAACTTCCAGAAAGTGCATTGATAAAAAACAAAGAGAAGAAACCATTCTTAGGCACACTTCATTTTGAGCCAATGCAAAAGAGTATTCCAGCAAACATTCAATCGCGCGAGGAACAGTATCAATATGTCTTTGGTTTATTGATGTCGCATACAGACCTTGTGGCTCCACCTTACGATGCCCGCTGGACAAAATTCAGCGATGTTGTCACCGCCATTCTTTCACTTCCAGAATATCAATTGCACTAATTATGAAAAGAAGAGATTTCATTAAGACATCTGCTCTTGCCTCAGGAGCCTTGTTGCTTCCAGACATTTTACGTGCATCCGCGAACAATTTGCTTGCGGTGGAAGATAAAATTCTGATTGTAATTCAATGGAGCGGTGGAAATGATGGCTTAAACACTGTTATTCCGATAAAGAATGACCTCTATTACCAATACCGTCAAAAAATTGGCATTCGGGCCTCAGACGCATTGGTTCTTAATACAGATATGGGACTTCATCCAAAGCTTTTGGCGTTGCGAGAAATGTTTGATCAAGGAGAGCTCGCTATTTTGCAAAATGTAGGATATCCCGAACCCGACCGCAGTCATTTCCGCTCGATGGATATATGGCAAAGTGCTAGCGCGAGTGATGTATATTGGAGTGACGGCTGGATCGGTAGAATGCTCGATGCTGGTTTTCTTCCTCAAGACGCGTTGGAAATTGATGATAGCTTGAGCCTTGCATTAAAGGGTAAGAACAAAAAAGGATTGGCTATTCGCGATATTCAGCAGGCACATCAATTAGCAGCTATTGGAAATCACATGTGTGATGGGGCGCACGATCATGACAATGTATCCTATTTGCGCACCACCTTGCGTGAGGCAACGAGTGGCATTGATTATATATACAGTCAGTCAAATAAGAAGACGAGTACCGCAGCTTATCCTTTAACAGAGTTTGGCCGACAAATGAAATCCACATCCGAGTTGATCATGTCTGGCTGTAAGACCAGAGTCTATTACCTGACATTGGGAGGATTTGACACGCATGCTGGTCAACCTGGAACACAAAATAGGCTATTTCAAGAGTATTCACAGGCCATTGGAGCACTGAAAAGTGACTTAAAGAAAGAAAATAGATGGAAAGATGTGGCGATTTTGACCTTTTCAGAGTTTGGCCGGAGAGTGAAGGAGAATGCTGGACGAGGGACAGATCATGGCACTGCTGGAGTTTCATTTGTGATGGGCGGAAGTATCAAAACACCAGGCCTGTATGGAGGAATGCCCAAATTGGATCAGTTGGTCGATGGAGATTTGGTTCATGAAATTGACTTTCGAAGAATGTACGCTACCCTATTAGATGATTGGATGGGGGTTAGCAGTGCTAAAATATTATCAGATAATTTTTTACGAATTCCTTTGTTTGTATCGAAATAAGATTATCTTTGACAAAGCATATCAGTTTTCAACACGTTTTCTGTAGTTATGTGGTTAATGTTTGTTGGAGTATTAGATATGTAAACCAACAAACGTTTTTTTTTTAATCACATGAACATTTTTGTTTCCGGGCTTAATTACAGCCTATCGAGCGAGGAGCTCACTGAAATTTTTTCACAGTATGGATCTGTTACATCTGCAAAGGTGATAATGGACAAAATGACCGGCCGTTCACGCGGATTCGGATTCGTTGAGATGTCTTCTGACGAAGAAGGTCGCAACGCAGTATCAGCGCTTGATCAAAGCGACGTTAAAGGAAGAAAGATCAACGTTAAAGAAGCGGAAGATCGTCCACAACGTAGCAATGATCGCCCACAACGCAGCAGCTTCGGCGGTGGCGGACGTGACGGTGGTCGTGATGGTTTCAAGCCTCGCTTCAACCGCGATAACAACCGCTACTGATAAAAATATTTTTATCGAAAAAATCTGGGCTGTCCTTTGGGCAGCCCATTTTTTTTGAGGGAATTTTTAATCGCCGCGACGATGCAATGCAATTAAAAAATATTGGGCAGCCGCATCGGATTTAAAAAAATATGAGCAGCCGCATCGCAATTAAAATCACGTACAGCCGCGTTGCAACGCGGCTCTGCAGTGCGGCTCTGCGGTGAGGCGCTACTACAGCAGAGCTGCAGCTCGGCTTTACCACAACTCCCGCATCACTTTCTCCGCTTCTTTCTGCTGGGGGGTGAAATGATCTTGCTCTGCTTTTGATTGCTCGATGGTAGGGAACCACTTCCAAACGAAGCCCCCCATAAACCAATCTTCATTATAACAATTCTCGATCAACGCACGATAACAATTTGCTTGCGCTTCATAATTGATATTGCCATGCAGCGTATCTGCCCATGGATTGCGTCCACAATAATCGTCGCTTCGGTAGCCCCACTCGGTGAAAATGATTTCTTTCTTCAATGAATCACTCACTTGCTTAAAATGTGCTTTGTATTTCTTCCAACTCGCGTTCAAGGTATCCATCGTTGGAGTCGCCTCATGCGACACTGGACCATACATATCGACTCCGATATAATTCAAATCATTCCATATCGGCAATGATTTTTCACTCCCCCAATTGCATGCGTAAATTAAATCGCCGTGATAAACATTGCGAACTGCCTTGATCAATCCTCTCCAGTAATCCGGGCGCTTTCGCGCCCATTGATCTACCTCTGTACCGATGCAAAACAATGGCAATCGATTCTTCTCACTCAGTGCTGCAAACTCTAATATGAATCGAGTATAATCTTCTTCAAAGCTTTTCCATAAACTATCACTAGGATGATCGAGATAACCAACAAATACTCCTCCTTGGAGCCATATCTGAGGCTTTATCATCGCTATAATGCCTTTTTCTTTTGCTAAATCAATACACACCTGTACACCTTCTGGCGTCTCTCCCCACCATTGTCCTCCACCACCCCAGATTAAATCCCCAGATCCATTTACAGAAAATGAAAAAGGCATCAACGAAACAGCATTGACGTTGTTATTTTTTAAATCTATAAATGAGATTAAATCGACACGATCTGGTCCGCCCACAAAACTGACGCCCTTCAATTTTTTTATCGGTGCCTTCTTTCCTTCATTTGATGATGAAGAGGAATTACACATTAAAAAAAATGCTGCTATTGAAAATAGCAGCATTGTATAAATCAATTTTATCTTATTCATCTTAGTTCATACTGAATGGCACTTCCAACTTGAATTTTGGAACGCGTACATGAAACAGTTGCGCATCACCCACTTTTTGCATCGAGTAAAAACCTTGCATAGTTCCTCTCAACGATTTCAAATCACATGCCGACTGATACGTGTAGAATTCTCCAGGTAAAATAACTGGCATCTCACCCACTACTCCAGGACCTTCGACTTCACGCTTGATAGCTACTGAATCGAAGATGTACCAATGTCTACGAAGCAACTGCACAGGGAAATCATTTTGATTCTCGATGATAATCTGATATGAAAACACGAAATTATCAGCCAATGGATTACTAATCCCTGGCTCGTATCGAGGCACCACGCTGATTCTTACACCTGATGTTACTTCTGTTAACATTAAAACTCCTATTCTTTTTGAATCGTAGACCACAAAGGTAACCGACGATTGTTAATAACTTCAATTTTTCCCAAAAAAATGTTTAATCCTCGATTCCTATTACCTTCGGGCCACATTTTTTAACCACCAAACAATGAAATTTAGTCGTTATGTCATTATCGGTAGCTTAGCATTGATGGCGTGTGGGTCAGGTGATCAACAACCGGCCGCAACCCAAGAGGCTAAAGCTCCAGCAGCTTGCGTAGACAATGATTCTACGTTCAAGTATGAAGTTGAAAGTTTCGCTGACATCCGCATCCTGCGCTACCGCATTCCATGCTGGGATCGTCTGACTCTGAAACAACAAGAACTTGTTTACTATCTCACTCAAGCAGGACTAGCAGGTCGTGACATCATGTGGGATCAGAACTACAAGCACAATCTTGAAATTCGTTCAATCCTTGAAAAAATCTACACCACTTACTCTGGTGATAAAACAGTAGCTGAATGGGTAGCCTTTGAAACCTATCTCAAGCAAATCTGGATGAGCAATGGTATTCATCACCATTACAGTAATCTAAAGCACACTCCTAAATTCACTAAGACATACTTCTCTTCGCTTCTTTCAGCAACAACTACAGAATGTAGCCCTGAGATTATGGAAGTTATTTTCAATCCGAAAGTAGATGCTCGCAAAGTTGAAAAAGACGCTGCTAAAGGTCTTGTAGAAAACTCTGCAGTAAATATGTACGGTGATGATGTGACTACCAAAGAAGCACAAGAATATTATGCGTCACTTGCGAAGCCTGGCGACCGCGCTCCTCTATCGTATGGTATCAATGCGAAATTGGTAAAGAAAGATGGCAAACTCACTGAGGAAGTCTATAAGGTAGGCGGTCTCTATGGTACTGCTCTTGAAAAAGTAGTTTACTGGTTGGAGAAAGCTGAGAAAGTTGCTGAAAATGATCAGCAAGCTGCTGCACTTCGCAAACTAGTGAAATTCTACCAAACGGGAGATCTTCGCACATGGGATGATTTCAATATCCAATGGGCTGGCGCTACTGAAGGGGATATCGACTACATCCACGGTTTCGTGGAAGTTTACAATGACCCACTTGGAAACAGAGGTTCTTATGAAGCAATCGTTCAAATCAACGATTTCGAAGCTTCTGATCGCATGAAAGTAATGATGCAGAATGCTCAATACTTCGAAGACAATTCTCCAATCATGTCGCAACACAAGAAGAAAGAAGTAAAAGGTATTACTTACCGCGTAGTAAACGTGGCGGGTGAATCTGGAGATGCTTCTCCTTCTACTCCAATCGGTGTGAATCTTCCAAACGCGCAATGGATCCGCACCACTCACGGTTCGAAGTCTGTGAGCTTAGGAAACATTGAAGATGCATACAACAACGCTCCAGGCGGTGGTATGCTCGAAGAATTCGCTAACGATGCTGAAGAAGTAGAACGCGCTAAGAAATATGGAAACATCGCTGGTAAACTTCACACTGCAATGCACGAAGTAATTGGACACGCAAGTGGCCAATTGGAAGAAGGCGTTGCTCCATCTTCTCAAACATTGAAAGAATTTGCATCAACGATCGAAGAAGGTCGTGCAGATCTAGTAGCGCTTTACTATGTAATGGATCCTAAATTGGTTGAGCTCGGATTGATGGAAAACCTAGAAATCGGTAAAGCTGAATACGATGGATACTTAAGAAATGGTATGCTCGTGCAATTGCGTCGTTTGAAACTAGGTGAAGAGATCGAAGAGGCTCATATGAGAAACCGCGCTTGGGTTAGCAACTGGATTTATGAAAAAGGACTTGCTGAAAATGTAATCGTGAAAGAAGTTCGTGATGGCAAGACTTTCATCGACATCAAGGATTACGATAAAATGCGTGTTCTTGTAGGAGATCTATTAAAAGAAGTTCAGCGCATTACTTCAAGCGGTGACTATAATGCAGCGAAAGCTCTTGCAGATGGTTACGGTAAAAAAGTAGACGCTAAAATCCACAAAGAAGTATTGGATCGCAGCGACAAGCTCAACATACCAGCATACGGTGGATTCATGAATCCTGTTTTGGTTCCAGAGATGGATGCTGCTGGAAAAATCACTAAGATCAATGTAACTTACCAAGATAAGTTCGCTGATCAAATGTTGATGTACAGCAAAGAATACGGATTCCTTGCCCCTAAGAAATAAATCGAAAGAACAAATTTTGATCATACAAGAGCCCTCCCAATTTCGGGAGGGCTCTTTTTTTATCTTTGAATCATGTCATCTACTACTCCATCTTCTGACTTGTTGTATTTCCTACAAAAAGGTCTTTCTAAAGTACAAGTGGACGAATTAGCAAGGCTCATTCGCGCTGATCGCAAAGCAATGAAGCAAATGGTAGAATATGCTACCATGTATGAAGACACAGTGGGTATGAAGGCTTCATGGATTATGGGCGCCGCATCGGTGCAAGAGAATAATTGCGCACACGCTCACCTTCCCCAAATCATTGATCGATTAGGCGCCGTGCAGACCATGGGCATCAAAAGAGAACTTATCAAAACAATGATGTTTTCGAATGTAATGGATTGCGAAAATTTAGGAACGCTTGTCGATACCTTATTTATGTTTCTGCGGTCCGCTAGCGAAGACATCAGCGTGAGTTATAATTCTATGAAGTTGATGAATAAGATTGTCAAACATATTCCAGAACTCAAAGAAGAATTCCATGACACCCTTTCGCATCAAATGGAATATAAATCTCCCACATGGCGTAAGTGCGCGCAGAAAATCACCAGAAAAAAATGACGAAAATCTATCGCAATATCAATAGATGTCCTTCATAGAGCTTAGGAGCTTCTGTAGTTATAAATCGAATACGAGCTTGCCAGAAATAAACGCCATCTGGAATAAAGTATCCCTCAGCACCTTGCTTATCTCCCACCCAAGCATCACTTGGATCATGCGACTTGAATACAATTTCACCCCACTTATTGAAGACTGTAAATGTGTATTCATAAACTTCATCTCCACTCACACCTTGCACACTTGTTTTAAATACATCATTCACGCCATCACCATCAGGAGTGAATGTATTTGGTACGTAAAAGAAAAAGACTTCTGGAATAGTGATCTCCTGACAATCTGTGCTGATACATCCAATATCATTCATTGCCTCGAGACAAACTGTAAAATCATTACCATCAACGGTATAAAATTCGAATGTTGGATCGGTTTCAGAAGTCGACCCCTGCCCCGCGAAGTCCCAATAGTATGACGTTGCGCTTTCGCTAAAATTCAAAAATGAAATGGTAGGTTCAAGAACTGTTGCTGCTCCCATCACGGCTGAGAACGAAGCCACAGGCGGGGATTGCACACATATCATCTGATCAATAGTTGCACTATTCACACAACCGTGAATATCGGTAATCTGTAGTGTAATATCATGACATCCCGTCGCATATAAAATAGTGTCAGCTAATCCACACCCCGATACGAGATATTGATCATTCATGTAGTACAAACAAGACACGCCTTGCGAAGCTCCTTCGTAAGTAAACTTAACCGGAAGAGGCGAACAGCCTTCTGTTACATCAACAGAGAAATTCGTTTCAGGATAGCCATTCACTTCAATGACCGTATCATCTGTATCACTGCAATATCCGCTTATAGTATAAGTTACCGTATGACTACCTACACCTGCAACCTGCGGATTGAATGTACCCTGAACACCGCTTGTGATGCCCAATCCAGACCATTGCCCTCCTGTATCGTATGCTTCCAAATCAGCGATTGGATCGTAAATACAAAGCGGATTAATATTCGTAATCGTCGCATTTGGTTGATACAAAACTTCAACTTGCATAGTTTGGGACACCGCGCAACCAGCAGGTAAATAAGAGACTGTATGTGTTCCAACTCCTGCTACTTGTGGATTGAATAATCCTGCTCCATTTACAGCAGTTCCGGACCACGTCCCACCGGCTGGAGTTGCTTCAAGATTGAACGAAGCATCTAATGAGCAGGCATCTGCTGCAGGAGTGAGCACCGGTATTATTGGGCCAATAAAAGGACCACCTTGTGCACTACCACTACATCCATAAGCATCAGTAATAGTAACAGAATAATTGTCTCCATCTACCAATCCACCGACGGTTCCAGTTCCTGCACTATTAAAAGAGTTTGCCAATGCATTTGCAGAGCTTGGAGTAAACGCATCTATATAATATGGATTTGTACCAGCGGTAGGTCCGCCGCCAGTAGCAGAAATATTCACTTCTCCTGCCGGACAATCTTCGGTAAGAATTACCTCTATTTCTTCCAATAAAGTGAAGCGAATCCACTGCCCGACGCTAAAACAATCGCCTACCCAATTGGTAACAGATAAGTCCTGAGAATTTTCATTGTACATCGTAATGGGCAATACATAAAATTGCCCTCCTGTAAAAACACTACCTGTAAATTGAGCTAGAAAACTTCCATCGTTAATAGCGGTTGCAGTTGTACCTGCCATCCAATAACCCGCATAGCATGGATCGTTCAAGGGGTCAAGTAGATTCGTAGGCTCACATGTGTAAATGAAATATCCTATATTGGGTTGGTAAGTAATTGTAGGGTCACTTACATCCACTGGAGGTACATATCCTCCCAAATTCTCAATTGTAAAGTCAGCACCAAAACAAACATGCGGATGCACTTCTACTTGACCATTAGTAGATGCTTCGTAAGTTCCTATTTCAGCAGGACAAGAACATGGAAATGGCTCTTGTATCGTGAACGTATAAACACATGCTGGATCTCCTGTAAAAGAAACATCTATGTCACATGGTGCATCATTCGGAACTAAGGAAGGAAAACTATAATTGATAGGAGAAACAAATGGTGCATTGAATGTCTGTGTCTCGCCACTGCACGTTTGTACAATCATCTGCCCAGTTGAAGGAGCAAAGGAAAAATTAATTTGTCCGCTTACTCCAAAAGTGACCGTTGTAGGATCACAACCAGTAACGTTGGCTGTATGGCTGTTAATGATACAATCAGGGACAAAGCAAGTTGGAGGTGCCGTGTAATTGGTTGTTACCACGCATGTAGGATCGGCCGAAAAGACAGCAGTAACATTGCAACTAGCTCCATTCGAAGTCAGATTCGGGAATGAATATGAAATGTTGTTTGCAAATGGTGCATTGTATGTTTGTGTTGCGCCGTTGCAACTATTGGTAATAGTCAAAATACCACTCGTCGGAGCTGTTGACACCACAATGTTTCCACTCAAGTCGAAACTATCATCAAGAGGATCGCATGCACTTGGAACAGCCGTCAAAGAAGAGATGGCGCAAAGAATGTCACAATTGGTAACCCCCGAGCCTCCTGTTTGATTTGCTGTGATATTAGTTGGCTGATTGGAGAAATTGGTAATCATTAGCATATACCATTGCCCAGCTTGAGCATTTGGAATATCTACAACCTCTGTTGATGCGGTTGCATAAGAGCAATCAACACTAGCTGCACCGGCAAAGACTCCTGCACACATACTCGCTTGATCCGCAAAAGGCCCCCAAATAATAAAGTCAATATCTACACTTGCTGAGTTGGTCAGTGTAATTGTAACTGGACCTGTGCTACTCATATTCAAATAAAACCAAGCTGGATTCGGGCGCGTGAAAAGGCACCCGTAATTTGGACCCGCAGGAGCTGCTCCCGCACCAGTACTCGCTGGATATGTCACCCCACCATTGGAACAAAAAGGCTCCGCGTCAGCACAATTGGCTTGGGCAAACGAGCTTATGGAATACATCCCTAAAAGGAGAGCGAGAAAGTACTTTAGCATGGTTACGGTAAGGTCTAACTATGTAAAGACGAAAATATTAAATGACAGGTTGCTTATGCTCCGCTACTGGGTTTTCCCTGACGATTGGCATTTCCGCCTGGTCGCTTTTTGAAAAACTTCTTTTTGCCACCGCCACCACCAGGGCGACGATCATTTCGAGGTCCACCACCACTACCACCACTGAATGGTTTGTATTCAGGCTGTTCTCCAAGCTCAGGGGCAATGACTAATTTATCTACTTCTTTACCAATCAAGGTTTCGATGCGTCCAAATTTACTTTGTTCATGTTGACCTATTAGTGTAAATGCTTCTCCCTTTCGCTGTGCACGGGCAGTTCGGCCAATACGGTGAACATAGTCCTCCGCATCACCGGGTACATCAAAGTTGATCACACAGTCGATAATATCTATGTCAATTCCTCTGCTGACAACATCTGTAGCCACTAGAGCACTGATTTTTCTACTTCTAAAATCTAACATCACTTGCTCACGTTCCCCCTGCTCCAAATCACTGCTGATCATTCCTACATTCCATTTACGAGACTTCAAATGATTATATAGCTTCGCTACATTTTGTTTTGTTGAAGCAAAAATGATGGTGCATCCATCCAATCTTTCTCCAAGCAATTGTGTGATGACTGGAATTTTTTGTTCTTCCTTCAACACATATGCACCTTGCGTAACACCTTCTGCAGGCTTACTAAGAGCAATATTTACTGTCACTGGATCTTTCAACAAACTTTTTGCAAGTCTCAAAACGCCATCTGGCATAGTCGCAGAAAAAAGTAACCCCTGTCTATTCGGATTAAGAGTACGAATAATGCGATTCAAATCGGGTGCAAATCCCATGTCTAACATGCGATCTGCCTCGTCTAGAACAAAATAATTCAATCTTGAAAAATCCACATATCCAACATTCATATGCGAAATCAAACGACCTGGTGTAGCGATAATAAGATCTACACCTGAAGTGATAGCTCTCTTCTCATTGTTGAATGCATCTCCATCACCACCTCCATATATAGCAATCGAACTCACTCCAGTAAAATAGGAGTACGCCTCAACGGCTTGATCTATCTGCATTGCAAGTTCTCTTGTTGGAACAATAATCAATGCTTTGGTAAAACCTTCTTCTCTGTTGGTAACAATCTTATGAATAATGGGCAGAACGAACGCTGCCGTTTTCCCTGTGCCAGTCTGTGCAATACCGATCACATCTTTACCTGATAATACATGTGGTATGCTCTCTTGCTGAATCGGAGTGGGTGTAATAATATTCATGGAATCCAATCCATCCAATATCTCCTGCGCGAGTCCTAAATCCTTAAAATCCAATGTGCTTCTTTTAATTAATATCCTCAAAGGTCTGAAAAAAAAAGCCATTTGACTCTTTTGCAACGAATAAAGTCAGCACACCCTTATTAAAAGCCCCGAAATCATTGAAGATTACCGCTCAAATGATTGTATGCTGTGCATATCCTATCCTCCCCTATTTTTGCAGCGCTTGAAAATACATGTCGCCATACTCTCATGCTTATTTCTCATGACGCTTGTCGTAAGAGGCCAACATGATTTTAAATCAATAGCAACTGATGGTTCTTTGCTTTTAACAAAAAAAGCATATTCTGATACCGTGTGGACCATCACTGGACCTACTGTTCTGGACAGTCGCTTCAAGAAATGGAAGTTTGACTTTGTTCTCGATGCGCGACAGACGATTGTGAGTAATACAGTTGCACGATTAGCAGGCATTCGGATTGGTATGGAATATCGTCGTGTACATCGATTCGGTTTTGGGTTTTATAACTTCGGTGACGGAGTGAATGTAAATGCGCTCAATGAAATAAGCCCGTTCGTAACAGTAGCGAATTTAAACCTCAGTTATAATAGTGTTTTCTATGAGCGAGTGATGCTCTTCAATCCAAAATGGGAAGTATCCCTCACAGGACACCTTGGTAATGGGACAATCACAGGTACATATACCCTTGAATCTGGAAGAACAATTAATCTCCCAACCGTTAGGGTTCGACCGATCGAACTTAGCACAACATGTTACTACAACCTCACATGGTGGTGTTCCATTGGAGGAGGAATTGGGTATAGGTATATGCGACAAACTCCCGCGGAAGTTCGCCCCATTTATAATGCTCCTGTTGCTATCTTGCGCGTCAGAATAAAATTTGGCAAACTGACCAAGAGCATTTGGAATCATGACATCAAGCACACCTACTGATATTGCTAAAAGCCGCATTGATCAACTCTCTCAAGAACTCAATGCGCATAATCATCGCTATTACGTAGAAAACAATCCGATCATTTCTGATACGGAATTCGATTTGCTTTTAAAAGAATTAGAAGCACTAGAAAATGAATTCCCACAATTTGCAGATTCTAACTCTCCTACGAAGAGAGTGGGTGGCGACATCACAGATAAATTCGAAAAAGTAGCTCACAAACGTCCGATGCTTTCTCTGTCGAATAGCTACAATCGCGAAGAAATAGCAGAATGGGCGGAAAGATTATACAAGAGTGTAGACACCGATATAGAATTTGTAATGGAACTCAAATACGATGGTGTCGCTATCTCTCTCCACTACGAAGATGGAAAATTCATGAGAGGCATCACCCGCGGAGATGGAAGTGTAGGAGAAGATGTTTCGTCTAACATCCGGACCATTCGAAGTATTCCTCTTCAACTCAAAGGAAACTATCCCGCATCATTCGAAATTCGTGGCGAAATATTTTTACCAAAAAAAGTATTTACTCAACTCAATGAAGAACGCGCTGCTGCAGGAGAAGAATTATATGCCAATCCTCGCAACACAGCTTCGGGAACACTCAAACAACAAGATAGTAAAGAGGTTGCAAAACGTAAACTCGATTGCTATCTCTATTACGTCTTAGGAGAAAATTTACCATACAACGATCACTTCCAAAGTGTAGAACACGCGGCAGATTGGGGGTTCAAGGTCCCATCATCAAAAGATCGCTTAATAGAAAAAGCAAACTCTGTTGATGGAGTCATGAACTACATTGAGTATTGGGACAAACACCGCCATGACCTACCATTTGAAATTGATGGTGTAGTGATTAAAGTAAATAAGTTCGCTCTTTGGGATGAGTTAGGAATGACTGCAAAGAGCCCTCGCTGGGCAATTGCATATAAATTTAAAGCTGAAACAGTAAGCACCAAACTCAACAAGATCACCTATCAAGTAGGTCGAACTGGAGCTATAACTCCAGTAGCAAACCTGCAGCCCGTGCAGCTTGCCGGCACTACAGTTAAGCGAGCATCATTGCATAATGCCGATCAAATTGAAAAGCTAGATATCCGCGAAGGAGATACAGTACTTGTAGAAAAAGGTGGAGAGATCATACCAAAAGTGGTGGGTGTTGTAACTGAGCAACGTGATATGTTTTCTACTCCACATCAATACATCACAAAATGCCCAGAGTGCGGAACTGAACTTATTCGTAAGGAAGGAGAAGCTCAACACTACTGTCCAAACGATGCCACCTGCCCCCCACAAATCAAGGGCAGAATGGAGCATTTCATCTCTCGTAAAGCAATGAATATAGAGGGACTCGGCACTGAAACAATTTCTGGTTTGTTTGAAAAAGGACTCATTAAAAACCCTGCAGACATTTATGATCTTCAATACGATCAACTTCTTGGACTAGAGTTCCAAGTAGGTGATGAACTATTAGGTGATTTAAAAAAACGCTCGCTTCAAGCGAAGAGTGTCACCAATATGCTCGAGGGAATTCAGCTCAGTAAGCAGATTCCATTTGAGCGAGTATTGTTTGCTCTAGGAATTCGCTTTGTTGGAGAAACGGTGGCAAAAAAACTTGCTAAGCATTTCAAAAACATTGATGCCATTGAAGCGGCTACCAACGAGCAGTTGCTAGAAGCAGATGAAATTGGAGAAAAGATTGCCTCTAGCATTCAAGATTATTTTTCACTAGAAGAAAACCGAACGATTATTCGCCGTCTTAAAGACGCCGGACTTCAATTTCATGTAGATGAATCTCAATCTGGTCCAACGAGTGAAAAACTCAAAGGTCTCACCTTCGTGGTCAGTGGTGTTTTCCAAAACTTCTCAAGAGATAGCATTAAAGAGAGCATAGAAAGCCACGGCGGAAAGATATCTGGAAGCATCAGCAGCAAGACAAGCTACGTGCTAGCCGGAGACGACATGGGCCCCTCCAAACGTAAGAAAGCAGAAGACTTAGGTGTGAAGATTATAACAGAGGAGGAATACCTTCATTTAGTGACAAATGACAAATGACAAGGGACAAATGATCTCGGCTTCGCCTAGAACAAATGATCTCGGCGAAGCCGAAAACAACACGCGAGCAATGCGAGCAGAAACCTTGAAGCTCTGCGAAGCAGAACCCGTCACGAGCGTTAGCAAGTACCCGGCAGCGCAGCTACCCAGCACCGTAGGTACCCAACACCGCAGGTACTTGGTTTTTGTATTTTTTACAATAAGCAGTATTTGTTTTTCTCAAGGTTCTTTGGAGCATATTTCGAAATTTGAAAGTCGTTTTGCTGAGGCTCGAGATATTGATGTCTGGTTACCGAATGATTATTCGGTTGATAAAAAATATGCCGTGATGTATATGCATGATGGGCAGATGTTATTTGATGGCAAAAACACATGGAATCATCAATCTTGGGAAGCGGATTCCACTATGCAAGCAATGATCAACGCCAACAAAATAGAACCGACAATCATCGTTGGGATTCACAATAGTGGCGCGCTTCGTAGACCAGAATACTTCCCACAAAAAGCATTTAACCTCCTCCCCTCTTCGACACAGGATTCACTGAAAAATATCGAGTGGAAGTCTGGTCCACTCGCAGATAATTATTTGAAATTTATTGTTACCGAACTCAAACCATACATCGATTCACATTACAGCACTTACACAGATCAAGGGCATACGAGTATTGCAGGCTCGAGCATGGGAGCTTTGATTTCCATGTATGCTTGCTGCGAGTATCCACAAGTATTTGGGAAGGCCATTTGTATGTCAATGCACTGGCCTGGAAGTTTGCTTATAAAAACAGACATAATCCCTTTCGCTCTACTCGATTACTTCGAGCAAAATCTTCCCGCCCCTGGTACTGTTCATTTCTATTTTGATCACGGAACACAAGGCCTAGACGCACGATACGGCCCTTACCAAAAGCAGGCAAACAAAATTCTAAAAAAGAAAGGCTACAAGAAAAGACACTTCACCTCTCGAGTATTCAAGAACACCGACCACAGTGAAAACGCGTGGAGAAAGAGATTTCTGGATCAATGACAAGAGACAAATGACAAGGGACAAATGACAAATGACAAATGACAAGGGACAAATGACAAATGATAAATGATCTCTGCGAAGCAGAACCCGTCACGAGCGTTAGCGAGTACCTGTCAGCGAAGCTACCCGACACCGAAGGTACCAGACACGAGCGTTAGCGAAGTACTTGGATGGAGTGTAGTTCGTGTTTGGATTCTTGGGTGATGAGGACTTGATATTGTCCATTAGTTAGATTAGAGATATCTATCGCTTTCCTCTTTTCGTTTGGGGCAATGTTCGTTTGTAACACAACCTTTCCCTGCATATCGATCATCATAATTTTCCCTGAAGAAATATTTTCTTGATGGAAGGAAATATTCATGACGCTTGAAGCAGGATTTGGTGAAATAGAAAAATCTACTTCATTTCTCATATCCGATACACCTTCAATTATGACATGCTCCAATTCAATTCTATCACTAAATGGAGCCGCACAAGGAAGGTTTAAGATATGATTCTCGGTGTCCAAAACTCCGGTTGTCAAAACCTCATTTAAATGAGTACTATCAGCTCTGAAAACAGTGTATTCATAGATTTCATTAGAAGCGATGTTTTCCACATCAACACTGTAACTTGAATGAGCCGACCCATTATTAGCTACTAAGAATTGAAGGTCGCCTTCCAATTGATTTTTGCCCGCGAGAATTGTAAATCCTAATGAATCGCCACCAGTGGAATGCAAACGTGTTGGATGCTCAATAAACTTACTGAATTGTTCGTACGCCAATCCAGAGTATGTGATATTGCTGTTATCATCAAACATCCCAAATAAAAATTCATTCGCACGATAGCGATGCGCTCGCTCTACTTCTGTATCCTGATAATAAATCAGTGCTGCTGCTGTAGAAGCGCCTGAGTATGGATCATTTCTCCAAATTTCTGTTGTACCATTTGAACTGTATGCGTAGTTATTCCACTCAGTCACATAATGAGGAATGTCTTCCAAGCCATATTGAGCAAGCTTAGCTTCTGTACGTTGATCCATTAATGCGAATCCGAATGGATTGGCCATGTAATAAATGTGATACGAAAAACCATCTAAAGGATAATTGAATTGACTAACACCAGCTAAAAATTCATCTACAAACCACTCACTAATCATACTCGAAACTGCAGGACCGATTATCTTGAGCTGAGGATTGTATGCCTTCAATTCACTAGCAATTACGCCATACATAGTAGTGAATTCAAGAGCTGTACCACTCCAAAAATGATAAAGATCTGGTTCGTTCCAGATTTCCCAATATTCAATTCCGTAATTGAATCCATTGTTCCAGCCATCATTATAGTGGCGTACAATATTTTTACAAATCTCAGCCATCTTCTGATTATCCGAAGGAGGAGCGTTGTATAGAGATTGAGAGTTGAAGCTTTCTCCTAAACGAAAAAAAACCTCAGCACCAGTTGCAATGATTGATTCGATGACCTCATCAGTTGATTCAAAATTATAATTTGCAGGATCGCTTGCATCTGCATTAAAATCGGGGAATATGGTATGAATATCACAGGGACCATAGAAGTCATGTGTGCGCACACTTTGAATACCGAGACTTTGAAACTGACTACTGATGTCTGATGAAAATCCTGGTTGCAATGGACCTGCATTCACGTGCATCAATGGACGAATCAATCCAATTTCGTTTAGGGGGTCAACAGAGAAATTTGCTCCACCAATATCTAGTATTCTTGTAAATGTGACATCATCGAAATAAGCTATGCCACTATTTCCCTGAACGAATAAGAAGAACGTTGCATTGGTCACATCATCAGGACAAATGAAACGAGATGTTGCTTCATACCAATCCGTAGTACCACTGATCGGTAATATTCCAAATTCCAAGAGGAGATTGTTGTCATTCAAATTGAGATAAGGCAATGCTAGACCATCCAGCGCGTCAGTCTTACAGCGACAACGCACCTCATAGCTTTCTCCAGCGACAAGGGCAATATTTTGTGCAAATCCTCCGAGAGCGCCACCTTCATTCAAGGTCACCTTTCCACAGCTACTTCCAGAAAAAAACATGGTGTTGTCAACCTCCATCGTTGCAGAAGTAGTCCCTTCATTGACTTGCCCCCAGCCGGATAGTCCGTTTTCGAATCCAGAATTGATCATTGCATTTTGAGCCATCAATTGCCCAGCGCAAAGCATGCCCGTAAGCATAAAAGTAATAGCAGTGTTTGATTTCATCGCTGCTAAAATATGAAACTTACTCAATAAGTGACTAGCGGCTAGATTCTAGTGACTAGAGTAGTGACTAGTAAGACAGAATAAATTTGAATCATTGGTCAAACAATACCCAAGCAGTAGTCTCTGCGAAGCAGAACCCATCACGAGCGCAGCGAGTACCCGTCACCGAAGGTACCCGTCACGAGCGCAGCGAGTACCCGACACGAGCGTTAGCGAGTCTTTTTGGCAGCGTTCCAGTAGGCGTCCATTTCTTCGAGGGTCATTTCGCCTAATTTCTTACCGTCTTTTGCACTCTCCGTTTCCATGTATTGGAATCGATAGATAAACTTTCTATTCGTCTTTTCTAGTGCGTCTTCTGGATTGATCCCTTTGAAACGAGCGTAGTTGATGAGAGAGAATAATAGATCTCCGAATTCATCTTCCATTTTATCAGAATTCATATCTGCTTCCGCCTTGAATTCTGCTAACTCTTCATTCACTTTTTCCCAAACTTGTGATTCATGATCCCAATCAAATCCGACACCACGAGCTTTGTCCTGCATTCGTTGCGCCTTTACCATAGCAGGCAAAGACTTAGGAACACCTTCAAGCACGCTCTTCTTCCCTTCTTTCAACTTGAGCTTCTCCCAATTTGACTTCACTTCTTCTTCATCCTGAACGGTCACATCACCATAGATATGTGGGTGACGAGAAATCAATTTATCGCAAATAGAATTCAAGGAATCTGCGATATCAAAATGACTTGTTTCGCTCGCGATTTTTGCATAGAAAACCATATGAAGAAGAATATCTCCAATCTCTTTTTTGATCTCCTCCATGTCACCATCAAGAATGGCATCTCCGAGTTCATAAACTTCTTCTATCGTTAAATGACGAAGGCTTTCCATCGTTTGCTTCTTATCCCATGGACAACCCGCTCTGAGTTCATCCATGATGATAAGCAAACGCTGGAAAGCCTCTTTCTTTTGTTCCATTGAATTCATGAAACAAAGGTAATTAGAACTTCAATCCTACTGTGGCAAAAATCGTACGTGCATTAGCTGGCAATAGTCCTGGGCCTGGATAACCGCCGGCTCTGCGTGTTGCGTAGCGCTCATCGGTCAAGTTATTCGCTCCAATACTGAAGAGATAATTTGGTGTTGGTTTAAATGACAATGTCAAATCTGAAACTTGATATCCATCCAATTTCCCTGATTGTGCATTTGTCGTTGGCTCTTCTGTATTATTTGCATCAGTATAGAAATCGCTGCTCATATTCCACTGATAGGTGATAGCAAACTTGCGATATGCATATGTGA
Source organism: Flavobacteriales bacterium (assembly GCA_027491215.1). GTDB lineage: Bacteria > Bacteroidota > Bacteroidia > Flavobacteriales_D > Sanyastnellaceae > JAIXWP01. The sequence continues at coordinate 41,610 of JAIXWP010000097.1, forward strand.
ATCCCGCTCTATGAATTTGCTCTGGAGCATATTCCACTTTGTTTCCTACGATGCTCAAAGCTGTGTTTTCAACCGCTGCTGGATTGTTCCATTCCGTATACTCTGCATTGGTAAAACCAGCAGAGATAAATAGATCAAGACAACCAAAACGATTTTTATCTACATCGAATGCTTTGCACGGCGACCACTCTAAATACGCTTCTACACCAGTAGTTTCAGTAGCTCCAACATTGCGTATGTTAACTACGCCATTCTCCGTGACACGACCAATTCGATTATCATAAAGCATATAATAAGCACTTACATCGTAGCTGAATCCACGACCGATTTTGCCTCTTACACCAAAGTCAGTAGAATATCCCGAAGCATCTTCAAGATTAGGATCAACAACATCTGTTGTAGCAGATGGAGTTAGATCCGAGAACATTACAGGGCGGTAGGCTTTTGCAAAACTCGCATAGATTTCTGCAACTTTCTTAATATGATATTCCGTACTGATACCGTAGACAAAAACATTTCTTGTGCGGCTATCATTTAGTTGGAAATCTGTTCCAGAAATGGTAGTGTAGCCGCTGGCAGTGCTTCCGATCGTTTCCAAACGCACACCAGGCGTTATGATGAAGTTCTTTCCAACATGGAAAATATTCTCTACAAAAACTGCGGTGTTATTTGTTTCAAATTCCAATGCTCTTCCCCACTTAGGATTTACAAGTGACAGATCAAAATCATTTCCTGCTGTTCCTGTTCCGCGCTGTTTGCGCTCGGTAACGCCATTAAAATATCTCACACCACCCGTGAGCACGTGCTCAAGTCCAAACAAATTATAGAGTTTCTTGTAACGCGCTTCAGCACCAACGTTGGTATAGAAATCACGATCTACGGTGCGAGCGAACTGCGCAGAATCAATAACTGTTACAGCGCTAGTAAATCCAACGCTATTTCGTTCCGAGATCATTCCAAATATTTTCACATCCACTTCATTGCGGGGGTTTATAGCATAGTTGTATGTGATTGCTGCAACATTCCATGGAGTGCCCATCCAGTTTCTCTCACGACTCGACTGGCGCGCATTGGTGTTGAATTGTGCGTCAGTCAATCCTCCTGGTTGTTGACTTTCGTAATCCATGTGAGTGAATTCAACTCCCACTTTCATTTTACTTGAAATAGCATAGCCAACATATGCATGACCATTAAAGATGTGGTATCGGCTATTCTCTCTCCAGCCTTCAGCACTGCGTGAATGCAAATAAGAATAGACCGTAAATTTCTTTATTGTCGCACCAACACCAACAAAAGTATTAGTGAGTCCATAAGACCCAAACGTTTGTCTTGCCTCTACTTCAATTGGCTTTAACTTGTTTGTATTTCCTTTTTTCAAGACATAGTTCAAAGACCCCCCGAATTGAGGACCGAATGCTAAAGAAGAAGCTCCGCGTAGAAACTCGATGCGCTCTACCGCTTCCATAGGAGGAGCGTAATAAGCTTCAGGATATCCAAATGGATCAGCCGCTATATCATATCCATTTTGACGAACGTTGAATTCCCATGATCGATTGGGACTGAGTCCACGAGTGGCGATACTTGTTTGAATGCCCGAGCCATCGCTCTCCCAAACGTTTACTCCCGGAACTCTACCAAAAATTTGACGACTGTTATTGATAGAAAGGTCTGCATTTAAATTGTTGGGGCGAATGAGTTCATTCTTTTTCCCTGCGTAGATAATAGCACCCACTACTTCATCCATTCTATCACGACCTATTGGAGTTTGGGTGACAACTTCGATGGTTGGAAGGTTCACCAAACTGATGGTATCCAATTGTGCCCATGAAGCCATTACCCCCCCACAAATCCCTATAATCAGCGCTAATGCCTTTTTCATGCTATTTAGACCTATTCTAATTTGCTGCAAAACAACAGCCGAGTCCTTTGTGTGACAATACCACAATTGTGGTATTTGGCTAAAACTGACATTTCCATTACAATGCAAATACCCTATCTTTGAAATACCAAAATCAACTATCTAAACAACCACGCATGTCAAAGTTTCATCACTACTGCATTGCATTTGTAATCCTATTCTCGACCATTGCCTCTAGAGCGCAAGATTGTGGCGGAGTATCAGGTGAATTATCCATTACAGGTTACTCCAATATGGATGGAGGCTATTTCCAAGTCTGTCAAGGAGATACTGTTAACTTCACATTATCCAACGCTGTTCTGCCAAATGGCGAAGCCAATTATGTTTACACCTGGGCTATCGGCGGTTTTATAATACTTACAGACAATCCAAACCTCGAGTATATTGCTTACCAAGGTGGCGTAGTGAATGTAAGCTTGAGTGTATCTCTTCCATTTTTATGCGAAAGCGTATTTACCTTATCCAATGCTTTGTCTACAGTAGCATATCCCGTCATCACTACATCAGATGAATTAGGAGGCTGTATCAACGGTGAATTAATCTTAGAAGGAACCTATACCCAACCTTTGCTTTCAGGAAATAGTATTACATCTAGCAACGGAGGTTGGCTAATGGATTCATCTCAGGAAATTTTCACGTTGGATGTTGTGACTGCTCTGCCGGGATCTACTATTCAAGATTGTAGTCAATTCGTAAGTGTTGATATGAATGCTGAGCACAGTTATATGGGCGACCAAATTGTGACGATTACTTGTCCCAACGGAACATCCGTTGTGTTGCATCAACAAGGGGGCGGTGGCACGTATTGGGGCGAGGCACAAGATGATGTTTCTGGTGTGCCTGGGATTGGATATGACTATTCGTGGTCAGCAAACTCTACACTTGGCACCATGGAATCGAATGGTTTTGGAGGCATACTACCATCTGGAACATATCAACCAGTGGGTGACCTTTGTGACCTAGTTGGCTGTCCTGCAAACGGAACATGGACGATTAGTTTTGCAGACGTCTTTGCTGCGGATGATGGACAGCTTTTCAGCTGGGGAATCACGCTAGATCAATCACTTTTCCTTACAGTTGGAGAATATGTTCCTACCATTGATGCAGGGCCTACTGATACCTATTGGTATGCAACAGATGAAGGATTTGCAGATGAAAACCTTGATTTATTAATCGCAAACACAAGTCAGAATGGAATTACTGAATACATCTACCACGTTGAAAACAGTGCTGGATGTGTTACAGAACAAATCGTTGAAGTAGAAATTCAGTCACCAGCAGAAGATATTATTGTGAATGCGGGTTATGATTTTGTCGCGGAAAATGTATTTTTTCAATTAGATGGAGAAGTGAGCACCACTGCTGAATGCGGCGACCCTATTCAGTTTGAGTATTGCTTGAGAAATAATTCGAACTTTTCTGTCACATATCAACCGTCTATCTACTTCAATTGCAATCAGCCGATAACATTAACGGTAATCAGTGGCACTCTCGAAACAAACTTCGACAACCTCACTATCTACAATGGCCCAACAACTGATGATGTAATTTTTGGAAGTTTCGACGGAAATTTCAGTGGTCTGTTCTTTACTTCTACTCACCCCTCTGGTGCAATTACAATTCAATTTACTACTGATGGTTCTGTAAGCTGTTCAGACGGAAATCAACCTCCGGTAGTGCTACAAATCGCTACTTCAGGGGAAACACAAATTATATATTCCTGGTCTCCTCCAACAGGACTCACAGACACTGATGTTCTAAATCCTAATGTGTTCGAACCAGCTCCTGTTCAATATGTATTAACAGCCTATTCACCATCTGCTCCCTATTGCACTGTAACCGATACTGTCAATGTTTATACTGACACATTTGAATTTATAAGCGTCGTTTTCAATGACCTGAATGGCAACGGTATTCAAGAGGCCAATGAACCTGGTCTTGACAATATTGATGTTGCTTCAAATGATATGATCATGTCTTCGATGTTTGACGGAGATATCGTCATTCCAATTGTTTACGGAAATAATGAGGTGGAACTCTTGTATGATTCTGAATTATGGGTGCCAACTACTCCAACCACTCAAACGTTTATTGCCGATGCGACAATGACTGCATACAATGGAGCCTCCTTCGGACTTCAAAGCATAAGCAATGTACCTACTGGCTCCGTTTCACTATTCCAAGGTCAGCCTGTTTGTGGTCAATCGGAAGTACTTTTTGTAAATTATACAAATACTGGTTCTACAACATTCTCAGGGCAAATTGAGGTGACCATTGACCCTCTTGTTACAGTGATTGGTGGTGACCCATTTCCATCATCCATCGATGGAAATGTCCTTACTTTCAACGTGAGCAACCTCGCACCAGGAGAAGAAGGTGTTATCACAATGACCTACAATAATCCAGTTATCGATGGCTTCGCTCCTTTCTTGACTTTCTCCGCTGAATTTATTTCAAGTGGAAATGTTTTAGATCAAATGAGTTTCACCAATCAATTGAGCTGCACCGAAACACTTACCAATCTCCAAGAAGAAACAGGTCTAGGTGAATTAGGACTTGTACTTCCAGAGTCTACATTACAATACTCACTAGAATTTGCGACTACTATTATAGGACCTGCTGGATTGTGTACCATTCAAATGCCCTTGTCAGAACATATTGATGTGACATCGATTGAAGTTTCAGCCAACTCAACCATATACTCCACATATGTTCTTTCAGACAACACTCTTCAAATACACTTGTCTTATGTAGGTTTAGACTACGTAAACAATACTGTTCAAATCTCTGCACAGCTGCTTCCATCTGCAGTACCTGGAACATTGATTGAGCACACCTATACTGTTTTATATGACGACTATTCTACGACCACATCCAATCTTGAGAGCAATCTTGTGATGGATTGTGAAACGCAACCTGTTATCATTTACCAAGACTCTAATAATCCAGCATACTACTACACCAACGTTACAGGTGCGGAAATTAACTGGTATAACAATGGAGAATTAATTGCTCAAAATGTGCCGTACGTTTTTGTAAACTTTAGTGGAGCATTGACTGCAACAGCAAGTTTAGATGGAGCATGTGATATGATTTCAGCTCCTGTCGTTGTTACAAACATTAATGAAATCAATGCAAGTTCTTTAGTATCACTTTTCCCTAATCCAACTAGTAACAGCTTCACTTGGAATAGCAAGGAAAATATTACAGGCATAGAAGTCTACAATTCAATAGGTCAGCGCATTTTCCAAAACACAAATGTTCTCTCAAACCAAGTATCGACATTGGAGTGGGCTGTAGGAACATATCATGTAGTGATGGAAACCACGACAGGCCAACGATTCCACCAATCTCTGGTGGTGACACGTTGATGATTTGTTCGGACGGGTGCGAAAGTGCTTTTTTAGAAGTATTTTCGCGCCCGATTTGAACAGAGATGAGTACACAAAACGAAATTAACCGCCGTCGCACCTTCGCCATCATCAGTCACCCCGATGCTGGTAAAACGACACTTACAGAAAAACTTCTTCTTTTCGGAGGAGCTATTCAAACTGCAGGTGCGGTAAAAAGCAATAAAATCACAAAGACCGCAGCGTCCGACTTCATGGAAATCGAACGCCAACGTGGTATCTCTGTTGCTACTTCGGTAATGGTTTTCGAGTACAATGGCAAACAAGTCAACCTACTCGACACTCCTGGTCACAAGGATTTCGCTGAAGATACCTACCGAACGCTCACAGCGGTGGATAGTGTTATCCTAGTAATCGACAGTTCTAAAGGGGTTGAGGAACAAACCAAGCGATTGATGGAAGTATGTCGCATGCGTGATACCCCTGTGATCGTATTCATCAATAAAATGGACTTAGAAGGTCGTGATCCATTTGATCTATTAGATGAACTTGAAGAAACCCTCAACATCAAAGTTCAACCTCTTTCTTGGCCTATAAGCAAAGGCTATTCTTTCAAGGGTGTCTATAAGCTTTATGACAAACAACTTCACTTATTCGAATCATCTAAAACTAAGATTGCTGATGAAGTTGTATCGATTGATGATTTGAACGATCCAATGCTCGATCAATTGGTTGGAGAATATGCTAGTCAATTGCGAGAAGATGTTGACCTAATCGAGAATGTATATGATCCATTTAGTGAACAAGCTTATCTAGAAGGCAAGCTCGCTCCTGTTTTCTTTGGATCTGCTATGAATAATTTTGGTGTAAAAGAATTGCTCGACAAGTTCGTAGAAATCGCACCAGTCCCTCAAAGTAGAGACACCACCTTGCGTGAAATCAAACCAGAAGAAGCTAAGTTTTCTGGATTTATTTTCAAGATTCACGCGAATATTGATCCTCGCCACCGAGACAGAATTGCTTTCTTACGCGTCTGCAGTGGGCGTTTCGAAAGAAACAAATTCTATCATCATGTTCGTTTAGAAAAAGATTTTAAATATCCCAACCCTGCAACATTCCTCGCACAAGCGAAAAGCACCATCGACGAGGCCTATCCTGGTGATGTAATTGGATTGTATGATACTGGAAATTTCAAAATCGGTGATACACTCACCGAAGGAGAAAAATTCATGTTCAAAGGTATTCCATCGTTCTCTCCTGAAATCTTCAAAGAGTTGATCAATAAAGATCCAATGAAGACAAAACAGTTGGATAAAGGAATTCGACAGTTAACAGAAGAAGGTGTTGCTCAGTTATTTTTACAAGAACCTGGATCTCGTAAAATCGTTGGGACTGTAGGAGAACTTCAATTTGAAGTTATTCGCTACCGACTCGAGAATGAATACGGTGCGAAGTGTGAATTTGAATCGAAAGTGTTTTACAAAGCTTGCTGGATTACAACTGACACTCCTGCAAAATTGGACGAATTCAAGCGTATCAAAGGAAACAACATGGTGAAAGACAAAGAGGAAAATGATGTATTCCTCGCACCATCAAAGTTCATCTTAGATATGGAACAAGCCAACTACCCTGAGCTTCAGTTTCACTTTACTTCTGAGTTTTAACCTCCAAATAAAACTGCGTAAGGTACGCTTCCATAAAGGCGTGGCGCTGCTCGGCTAGGGCCTTGCCTGTGGGGGTATTCATTTTGTCTTTTAATAAAAGTAACTTCTCGTAGAAGTGATTGATGGTAGGCGCTGTGGAGTTTTTATACTCTTCTTTCGACATGTTTAAATTTGGCGCAATGGACGGATCGTAGATCGCGCGATTTTTAAATCCACCATAATTGAACGCGCGAGCGATACCTACTGCTCCTATCGCATCTAGTCTATCAGCATCTTGAACTACGTCTAATTCTTTCGATTTATACACTCCAGAGGAATGACCTCCTTTGAAAGAAATATGCTTGATTATACTTACTACCTCACTTTTTACATGATTAGAAAGCCCAATGCTATTCATGTACTCCAATGCTCTTTGTGGCCCCAATTCTTCATCTCCATTATGAAACTTTGAATCCGCTATATCATGCAATAAAGCTCCTAGCTCAATAATGAGCATATCTCCTCCTTCCTCTACTCCTATTGCTTTTGCTGTATTCCAAACCCGCTCGATGTGATGCCAATCATGTCCTCCCTCTGCTTCACGGAGGGCATCTTTTACATGACTTATAGTATTATTTATAATAACTGAATGATCCATTATTCAACTGTTAAACGTGCTTGAACTTGATTCTCTTTTGATAAACTATTCTTCACTCTCATTACAAGTGTGTATGTTCCTGTAGAGGTAATTTCAGGAAAATCAAATGATGTCAATTCAATATTCATTTCTCCTTGAAATGGTAATGTATCATTCACTAATGTTAGTCCTGTTTTTGATAAAGAATAAAAAACAGTATCGATTCCTGTTGCATCTGTGATATTTCCCAAAAGCTGAATATCCGCTGGCGCAGCGGCTGTCCAAGAAGTAACTCCTTCATCTGTAACAAGCGATGGTGCCACATTTCCAATCACAAATTGAGGTCTGGTTGGGTCAGATATATAGACATTAAATTCTTTCGACCCTTCGTTTCCCTCGATATCAATTACACTTGAACTCACCTTCCAAAAACCTTGAATATTTTCAGGTAATCTCATGGTCCAAGAGAGCACATCTGATTTACCAGCTATATCCGCAACATAGCTACTGTCCCATTCTAAATAGTTCGGTGAAGTAAAAATGGAAGCAATAGAATCTGTATAAAAGGCAGTCCCTATACTCCAATAAAAACGTGCTTGATTCAATTCTTGATCATCAGTGAATGCTGCATTCAAAGTCAACAACTCTCCAGCTTGAAAATCTTGATTATTGTTTTCCACATCATTTATTCTAAACTCCGAAATGATAGGATCCATATCATCCCCTTTGTGACAAGCAACAAAAGCAGAGGCAATGAAAGCAAAGTAAAATAGCTTTTTCATTTTGCTAAAATAATGAACCCCGCCAAATGACGGGGTTCAATATTTTTTTCTGAGAAAATATAATTATTCTACATGAACATCTACCGCCCACTCTCCCATGTAATTGAGTGCATCTGTAGCGTGCAGATGAAGATGATAATGACCAGCAGTTGCAATAGGTCCGATGTTAATCGTTCCTAGGTCGAATGATGTACCTGTAACTCCAATGAGCTCTTGTTCGAAGATAACTTCTCCTGTTTCTTCGTTTTCCAACTCAACATGAATGTCAGTTAAGCCGTCTGGATCAGCAACTGTTCCCGTTAGAACTACTGTTCCGCCAACCACCGTTTCAATCTCGTAATTTGTAACTGCAGGCGTTGCAGTAATTGCAAATGTTGGAAGATTTGAGTTTTCAACGTGTAATGTTGTCACGTATTCAATCGCTTCATTGCCATCTTTATCGATCAACAATACTTCCACGTGCCAGTGACCAGCAATCGCTGCAGGAATGGCAAACTCCACCGTATTCGTTGAAGATGTTCCGCTCAACGATATAATACGTGAATCACTCCATACTCCAATGTTAGGAGGTAGCACCTCCTCTGTGCTTCCTTCCGTGTGAGAGTGGCCATCATCCGCTGAGTGTATCTCAACTTTCAACTGATTTAGTTCTTTATTGTCGGTTGAATAAACCTCCACCGTCACTGTCTCACTTGCATTTACATCATGCTCCGTTGAAACCGTTCCGTTCACTTTTACGCTGCTGATGACAGGACGTGCTGTATCCTCGTCGTCTTTCTTACATGCTACTACAGTAGCCGCAATCAAAAATAAAAATGCTAATTTTTTCATAATGTTTTGTGTTTACTTACCAATGGGTAATTGAATTAATACCGAGATATTTCTTCCCTGCTCGGGAAGGTTTAATTGTCTATATGCACTTAAATGATTGAGATAGTATCTATCCAATAAATTATTCAAAGCGACTTTTACTACAAGCTCCTGAGTACGCCATTTCCAAGTGGTTTGAGCGAACAAATCAATCGAATAAGCTCCCATGGTCGGATTCTCATTTCGATCTACATTAAACTGTGAGCTCCAAACTAAATAGGTCGTTCCAAACTCATAGCCTGATAATCTGCGCTCTTTTAGATCACGCTCAAACGTGGTTTGAAGTCGACCTCTCACCGGAGGTGTGAAAGGCAATGGCAATGTGGTGATCAAGTTGTAAGAGTACACTCCATCAATACTTCCTTCAAGATGCAGAGCTTCAATCGGATGCCATTCGGCATAAAGCTCTGCTCCTGTGAATATGGCATCGTGCTGTGTGTATTGATATACTTGACCTCCATCGGGCAGCGTCGAAAATTGCGCTGTGGGTCGCAAGTAGATGAAGCCTTCGAAATAATTGAAATAAGGTGTCATTTTTACATAAAACGACTTCGACTCAAACAAGGCTGTAAAGTCCGCTTGATATCCTATTTCATTATTCAAACTTGCATTTCCTTGTTCGTGTCTGAAAGTACCATGATGCACACCATTGATAAATAATTCAGCTTGATTGGGCACTCTGAAACTACGAGCAAGATTCCACTTCAAATTCCATCTTTTAGAGGGAGTGTAGCTGAGACCTGCGCTTCCTGACCAACTATAAAACTCGCGATCATTGTTGGCTACACGAAGATCATAACCTACAATCTCCTGTGCACTCGACCAACTCGCAGTTGAATAAGATTCGCTGGAAACACGGGCCCCATCCACACGTAAACCTCCGTTGATAATTATATTTTTCGATTCAAAATTTCGTTCCGCAAATAAGAATGTTCCCGCAGTAACCGAACGATCATTCGGTAGTAAAAACTCCCATCCTGCTCTGTTGTTTTGTTGCCATGAGGCAGATGCTCCAGGAATAAAACGCCAGTGCTTCATTTCATGCCGGTGCCAACGTACAGAAGCTTGATAGGTGGTCAATACTAGTCGATGGGCATTTGCATCTGTTGGCAAGGGGGCATATCCTTGCTGATGCGGACGAATCATTTCTCTTCGTGTATTTTGCTGAACACCAGCATCTATTTGAAGCCATCCCTTCTCACGCGTCAATGAAGCATTCAGGGCCCACTTCAAATGATCCACCACTTGGTGCGGCAAATCTATGTCTCGGCGATTGCCATCATCCGCCACATTCACTCCAGTGGGAATGCCTACAATACCGGGAAACAATCCATTCTTTTGATGAAAGTGAGACCATGTCGATTTAACAACGCCGCGTTTTCCTGCCCAACCAATAGTGGTCTGGTAGTGCAACTCCTTGCCAGAAGTGTTGCGCAATCGGTTATTGTAAATCGGTAATGTTCTGTTTAGATATGTGAATGTTTCCGCAGGTATCTTATAATCGCCAAACTCACTCCATGTAACACGTGCCTTTGCAAAGAAGTGCTGCCTTGCCCCTTCCACTGATGCGCTGCCGCCTATATAATCATTATTGCTGCGATACATCGATTGCACCTGACCACGAATGCCTTTTTCAGGAACTCCTGGAGTTTGCACCCGAATAACGCCCCCTAATGCATCAGAGCCATAGAGCAAAGAGGCTGGACCTTTTACCACCTCAATGCGATCGACACCGTAGGGATCGAGCTCCAAACCGTGATCGCTGCCCCACTGCTGACCCTCCTGCTTCATACCGAGATCGCTCACAAGGATGCGATTGCCCGATAAACCGCGGATCACTGGTTTTGCAATGTTAGCTCCTGATGAAAGTTGTGTCACTCCAGGAAGGCGTGACAGTTTTTGCGACAACGTCATGGAGGCCGATCCTCGCAAGTCATCTTTACCGAGCACCATCAAGTCGAGCGATTGGTGGGCGTAGTCACTTCGTGACACCTCACTTTCGATCAAAACTTGCTGCAACTCGATATGAGAGGGCGCTAGCAAAATCAGCACATTGGTGATAGAAGAATCGGTTGTAGAAAAATAATCCGCATAAGCCTTATAGCCTGTCATCTCCACATGGATGTGGTGCTTGCCCGACGGCAAATTCTCAAGAGTAAATACTCCCAATGAATCTGTAAACACCGCTACAGAAAGCTCATGACTTTCTATCACAGCACCTACGATTGGCTCATTTGAAATTTGATCTACAACTCTTCCTTGAATCGCATACACAGAAGTTTGTGCTGATAATGATGTTGTAAATAACAACACGATTATCAAGCAAAAACCCGCTTGAATTTTCATGTATAAATAATTTCTAAATCATCTGAATAGCCTTATGGAATAGCTGCTTGAGCAGCAGGCTGCATTATCCCCAAACAGAAGGGGGACCGCGATGATTACGAACTTGATATAACTCAAAAGATTGAGTATATTGATACCAATAACTAAGTTCCTTTTGCTCGAAAATGCGAGGGGCCATCCATTCAAATGCTAATGGAGCATCAAAAGGAATGCTGATTAATTTACAAACCTCACAATCAACATCATGGTGTTGAGCGTCGGTTGCTTGATAAGAAAAAGGCAGCGCTTCAGAATCATGGAAATGGGAATGACAATGCGCATGCCCATGGCAATGAGCGCTATCAGCATTTCCAGAACCGTGTTCAACGATGCGGTGATAGACTTGAAATGACATCAGCCATACTACTACCCCTAAGAGGAACAGTGCTTTCGCTTGAATATGTGGAGAAATCAATTTCATAGAATGGTTGCAAAGATAAGCTGGATGGGAAAAATCCCTTATTTTTCGCAAAATTTCACAATAATGAAAACCCTCTTTCTTTCAGTAAGTTTAATTCTTTCTACGTTTTTATCTCTCGCACAAAATCGTGCTCTCACATTAGAGGAATCTGTCATGGGACAATTCTCAACCTTCGGAGCAGAAAATCTATCACGACTTTCCTTTTTACCCAATAGTGAAAATTACATTTATCTGAAGGATCAAACCTTGATCATGGGCAACGCGAAAGGGGTTGAGAAGCCTTGGTTAACTCTTGAAAGTTTCAAGGGTTTTGCAAATGCTCCTGAAAACTTAGAGCGCATGCCTGCATTCCAATGGCAAGATGCTCAGAATGCCTATTTCCAAGATAAAGAGGGCAGATACTATTTAGTAAATTTCAAAGAACGCAAAGTCACCACTGGAATTAAGGAAGAAGGTGATGGAACGGTAAGTGACTATCATCCTGCATCGCAAAGACTTGCGTATAGCTCAAAAAATAATTTGTTTGTACTTACATCATCGAAAGCCATTCAAGTAACAGATCAGCCAGCTGGAATTGTTAGCGGACAATCAGTTTCTAGAAATGAGTACGGAATTGAAAAAGGAACCTTCTGGAATGACGAAGGAAGCATGCTGGCTTTTTATGAAAAGGATGAACGTAATGTATCAGAATATCCATTGACCGATTACACTACGACTCCAGCTAGCACAAAAAACATTCGTTATCCAATGGCAGGAGCAACAAGCGAAAAAATTCGTGTAGGTGTGTTTAATGTTGCTAATGAAAAAACAGTGTTCCTTGAATTGAATAGTGAATACAACGATCAGTACTATGCTACCAATTTAGCTTGGAGCCCAGATAATACCTTGTACGTTGTTTGGATGAATCGTAAAACAGATGAGTGTAAACTAATCGCTTTCGATCCACAAACTGGAAAACAGCGTGCAGTCATATTTACAGAGAAAGATGACAAATGGGTGGAGCCTTCTCAACCAATTATTTTTATTCCAGGACAACCAAATCAATTCTTATGGTATAGCTATCGCGATGGCTACCATCAGTGGTATAAATACAATACATCAGGTACTCTTCTCGGCTCTATGAAAGTAGCATTCGAAATGACCGGATGGAAAGGATTTGATGCGAAGAACCAATATGGTTTCGCAATGGGAACTGGCAGCAATGCTACAGAGAGCCACCTCTTCCGCATTAGACTTAGTGATATGTTCACCGAACAAATCACTCGCGTAGGCGGTGTTCACAACGTTAGTATTTCTGGATCCGGAAAAGTGGTCATCGATAATTATTCGAATCTCAATACACCTCGTCGCATCGATTTGATGGACATGACTGGTAAGATCATTAAGAATATGCTTACTTCGAAAAATCCTTATGAGGGTGTTCAAATAAGCAGCACGGAGCTATTAACCATTCCTTCAAAATCTGGAATGCCCTTGCATGCTCGAGTAATCAAACCAAGCAATTTCGATAACAAGAAGAAATACCCTGTCGTAGTGTACACCTATAATGGTCCACACGTGCAATTGGTGACCAACTCATTCTTAGGTGGCGCTTCATTATGGATGCACTATCTCGCTGAACAAGGATACATTGTATTTACTTTGGATGGTCGTGGTTCTATGAATCGTGGAAAAGCTTTTGAACAAGCCATCCACCGCCAACTTGGTACCGCTGAAGTTGAAGACCAACTCGCTGGTGTAGAATGGTTGAAGTCACAGAGCTATGTAGATGGATCTCGCATTGGTGTGCATGGTTGGAGCTTCGGTGGATTCATGACTACTTCACTCCTACTAAAATCGCCTGACACTTTCAAAGTAGGTGTTGCGGGCGGACCAGTAATCGATTGGAATTTATATGAAGTAATGTACACCGAACGTTACATGGACACTCCACAAGAAAACCCAGAAGGATACGCAAATGCAGACTTGACGAAATATGTGAAAAATCTAAAGGGCAAACTTTTGATGATTCACGGAGCAGATGACGATGTGGTGGTGATGCAACATAATATGCGTTTCTTAAAAGCTTGTGTGGATAATGGAGTTCAAGTTGACTTCTTCACTTATCCTGGCCATCAGCACAATGTGCGCGGAAAAGACAGAGTTCACTTGATGAAAAAAGTGATCGATTATCTTACAGAGAACCTCTAGTACTTGATACCCTATATTTGCCTTAATATTCAATTATAATATGACTACAGATACATCCGTATTAAAAACAACAGCACTCACCGATAAGCATATCGCGCTTGGTGGTAAAATGGTTCCTTTTGCTGGTTACAACATGCCAGTTCAATATAAGGGACTTCTTGATGAACACCATTGCGTAAGAAATAACGTGGGTGTTTTTGATGTTAGCCACATGGGTGAATTCTGGGTAAGCGGAAAACGTGTATTGGATTTTCTTCAATACATGACTAGCAACGACGTAAGCAAATTATTCGATGGCAAGGTTCAGTATAGCTGCATGCCAAATGATAAAGGTGGAATTGTAGATGACTTATTAGTTTACCGCGTCAACGAACACAAATATCTTTTGGTAGTAAACGCTTCTAACATTGAAAAAGATTGGAACTGGTTGATGACAAAAGCTAACGAGTATGGGGTGACTATGGAAAATAAAAGTGATGATACATCATTGCTTGCAGTACAAGGTCCAAATGCTGGTAAAGTGCTTCAAAAATTGACCAGCCTCAACTTAGAAATGGAATACTACACTTTCCAAATTGGAGAGTTCGCAGGCCATTCAGATATTGTTATTTCTACGACTGGCTACACTGGTGCTGGTGGATATGAAGTTTATTTTCCTAACGAAGCAGCTGAAGATATTTGGAATAAAATATTCGCCGCGGGTGAAGAATTTGGAATTCAACCAATCGGTCTAGGTGCACGTGATACTCTGCGATTGGAAATGGGCTTCTGCCTGTATGGAAATGATATCGACGACACCACTTCTCCAATCGAAGCAGGACTAGGATGGATTACTAAATTCACTAAAGAATTTATGAATTCCGCATATATCAAAGGACACAAGGAAAACGGCACGGCTCGCAAACTTGTCGGTTTTGATATGGTTGACAAAGGAATTCCGCGTCATGGTTATGAGATTGTGGATGCAAATATGAATCCTATTGGTGTTGTAACTAGTGGAACACAAAGCCCTAGTTTGAGCAAGGCAATTGGAATGGGATATGTTCCAACTGCTCTAGCAAAACCAGGAAACGAAATTTTCATCAACATTCGCGGAAAAGCAATCAAAGCTGTTACTGTTGCTATTCCTTTTTATAAAAACTAATTGTATTTATGTTTCCACTTGCTGATAGAAAACTAGTAGAGGTTTGTTACACTCCAGGACAATATCATTTGTATAAAGAGCAATTTGAGATTGTAGTAGTGATTGATGTACTTCGCGCCACAAGCGCCATTGCATCTGCGCTTCACAATGGAGTGGACAAGATCATTCCTGTTAGTTCGGTAGAAGAGGCGCGAGCTTACCAAGCGCAAGGATATATCGCAGCAGCGGAAAGAGATGGACAAGTAGTAGAAGGTTTTCCTTTTGGAAATTCTCCCTATGCTTTTATGGATGAATCACTCAAAGGAAAAACAGTAGTGCTCACTACAACCAACGGTACGAAGGCCATACAAATGGCATCGGATCGTAAAACTGTTGTCATTGGTTGTTTGAACAATCTTCAAGCACTTTGCGATTACTTGATCAAAGAACATAAAAACACATTGATACTCGCTTCCGGATGGAAGGATAAAATCAATTTAGAAGACACTATTTGTGGTGGTGCAATTGCAGACATCCTTTTAGAAAGTCGTAAATTCAGAGCTGACGAAGACAGCACTGTTGCCGCGAAGTTTATCTACAGATCGGCAAAACAACATCTTTGGAGTTTCTTGAGATCAAGCTCTCATCGCAGAAGACTTATCAAATTGAATATTCAAAAGGATGTAAAGTATTGTCTGACCCTAAACACGATTGATACGATTCCGATTTTGAAGGATGGAGCGATTGTGAAACTAGAGACTAACGACTAACGACTAGTGACGAGAGTAGTGACTAGTAAAACAGAGTGACAGTAACCGAAAGAGTAAAGTAGCACAAGCAGAAAACATCGCGAAGCGATACCAGACACGAGCGAAGCGAGTACCAAGCAGCGAAGCTACCCGACACCGCAGGTACGCGACACGAGCGAAGCGAGTACAATTATGAAATATACGTGGATCATTTTATTGCTTGTTTTTACCTCGTTTACAACGACGGATGGAAACACCGATCCTTGCTGCGAAAATCCAGCAGTGTGGGGTTTCTATGGCCACAAGCGATTGAATGAACTTGCGGTATATACACTGCCCGAAGAAATATTCGGTTTCTATAAATCGAATATGGATTTTCTCATCGAGCACTCCGTAGATCCAGATAAAAGAAGATATGGTGTAAAAGGAGAAGCAGAATGTCACTATATCGATATGGATAGATATTGCTTCGACTCTGCCGGTTGTGACCCGTTTAAAAATGTACCTAAGCACTGGAATGATGCAGTAGCCATGTAC
>JAIXWP010000029.1 GCA_027491215.1 Flavobacteriales bacterium
AAGTTTGCATTGAGTATGATGTGAAACCGTCGATGTTTACGACTTTAACTCCATCATAACTTCCGCCAACCATAACATCTGACCACCCGTCGTTATCAATGTCACCAACGGTCATCCCCCATTGTGAACTGTTTGAAACGGTGCCATAACTATAGCTTGTGAAAGAACCATTTGCTTGCTGATAAGCTACAACTAAGTTCTTGCTTTGATCAAGAATGATGATGTCTACATAACCATCATTATTGACGTCTTGAACACCACCGCAGTTTCCGCTACTACGGTCTGTTCCACCTACACTACCTTCTGTGAAAGTTTGCGCTTTCAACCCAGCCACCGAGAGGCAGAGAGAGAGAGCTACT
This sequence comes from Flavobacteriales bacterium, assembly GCA_027491215.1. Classification (GTDB taxonomy): domain Bacteria; phylum Bacteroidota; class Bacteroidia; order Flavobacteriales_D; family Sanyastnellaceae; genus JAIXWP01. Next base: position 360 of record JAIXWP010000029.1, read on the forward strand.
AGGTAAATTTTCTTCATGTGAATGAATTGGTTTTTTTTGGTAATTGATTTAAAAATTTTCCTTGGGGTACGAATGTAATGATTATTGCATGACACAAATGTGACTTTTGTACAAAAAATACCCCATTCTAGTATTTACAAGGAATCCATTTTTTTCCCTACATGTTTTCATAAAAAGCCTTAAAAACCGAACTTTTCAGGGTATTTATCGTTTTATTGCACAAATAATAAATTATACTAGGAAAAATCATTGGCAAAATGGCAGTCTTATAGTACATTGCGCCGAATTTTTCAAGGACAAATCATAGAAACCACCCATGAGTGAAACTGCTAAAATAATTCTCGACGGTAAAGAATTTGAGCTTCCTGTAATCACAGGATCTGCTGACGAAAAAGCGATTGACATTACCAAGCTTCGCGACCTAACTGGTTATATCACTTTAGATAGTGGTTATAAAAACACAGGAGCGACAAAAAGCGCAATCACCTTCTTAGATGGTGAAACAGGTATTCTTTGGTACCGTGGTTATCCAATCGAACAGATTGCTGAATATGCAACTTTCCTTGAGGTTTCTTATTTGTTGATTTATGGAGAGCTTCCAACCGAAGCTCAATTGAAATATTTCACTGAAAGTATTCGCAACCATACCCTCGTTCACGAGGACATGAAGCGTTTCTACGAAGCATATCCAACTGGAGCACATCCAATGGGGGTATTGTCTTCTATGATTGCATCTATGTCTACTTTCTATCCTGAGTCTCTAAACCCAAATAGACCATTCAAGGATATTGAAATGACTATGCATCGCTTGATGGCTAAAATGCCAACACTTGCTGCGCAAGCGCACAAAGTAAGCATTGGTCACCCGATCATGTATCCTAAGAATAGTTACTCTTATACAGAGAACTTCCTTCATATGATGTTCGCTCTTCCTACTTATGACTACGAAGTAGATCCAGTGGTAGATGATGCATTGAACAAACTTCTTATCCTCCATGCTGATCACGAACAAAACTGTTCTACATCAACTGTTAGAATGGTTGGATCAAGCCAGAGCAATTTGTACTCTTCTATTTCTGCTGGTATTGCTGCACTTTGGGGTCCGCTACACGGTGGTGCTAACCAAGCTGTAATCGAAATGCTAGAGAGAATTAAAGCTGACGGCGGTGATGTTGATAAATGGGTTGGAAAAGCAAAAGATAAAAATGACAGCTTCCGCTTGATGGGCTTTGGTCACAGAGTTTATAAGAACTTTGACCCTCGCGCTAAAATCATCAAGAAGGCTTGTGATGATGTATTGAATAAATTGGGTATTCATGACCCTGTATTAGATATTGCTAAGCAACTAGAAGAAGTAGCATTGAAAGATGAATACTTCGTAGAGCGCAAATTGTATCCAAACGTAGACTTCTACTCTGGTATCATTTACAGAGCTATCGGTATCCCAACTGAAATGTTCACTGTAATGTTTGCACTAGGTCGTCTACCAGGTTGGATCGCTCAGTGGAAAGAAATGGTTGAACAAGGTGAGCCAATTGGTCGCCCTCGTCAGATCTACACTGGTGCTGGCCTTCGTGAATATGTGCCACTAGCAAAAAGAGGGTAATTCTTCTTTTAAATACATAATAAAAAACCTCGTCATTGACGAGGTTTTTTAATTTAAATACGTAATTAAAAATCTTAGTGCGTAGATACTTTAGTTCCCTCTGGGGTAACTTCCACGTGAACTCTTTTTCCTCTAAACAGAACATTAAAAGCAAATCCTTTCCATTGCTTTGGGAGCATTGCATTAAATGTGAGCTCTCCATTCTCTAGACGCATGCCACCGAAGCCTTGAACCACAGACATCCATGTGCCCGCCATAGAAGTAATGTGAAGCCCTTCATGTGCTTCATGGTTATAATCGTCGATATCAAGCCTTGCAGTTCTTAAATACATCTCATACGCCTTCTCTTCGTAACCCAATTTCGCAGCAAGAATGGAGTGAACACATGGCGAGAGAGAGCTTTCATGAACTGTCATCGGCTCATAGAAATCAAAGTTCTCTTTAATGACATCTGTGGTAAAGTGATCTTCGAATAAATACAATCCTTGAAGTACATCTGCCTGTTTGATAAAGCATGATCTCAAGATTCGATCCCACGACCAATGCTGATTGATGGGGCGTTCTTTCGGATCAAGTGAAGCTGCATTTCTCAACTCTTTATCTAAGAAACCATCTTGTTGAAGGAAGGTATTAGAACCTGCCTTTTTTGGATAGTACATCTTAGCAATGATATCTTTCCAACGAGTTGTTTCATTTTCGTCGAATTGGTATTTTTTGATTTTTGCTGATAGTGCTTCAGTATCATTTTTCTTCAACCATTCAAGTCCTTCCATGCAATATGATAAGCACCAAGTAGCGATATAGCTTGTGTACCAATTATTGTTGACGTTGTTTTCGTATTCATTTGGACCAGTGACACCAAGCATTACATACTGCTGCTTCTCTTCACTCCAGGTGATCCGTTGTGACCAGAATCGAGCTATGCCAAGCAAAACATCCCAACCACTATCCGCCATGTAGGCGTCATCTGACGTGTATTTGATGTAGTTGAAAATTGCAAATGCTATAGCGCCATTTCGATGAATTTCTTCGAAAGTAATTTCCCACTCATTGTGACACTCTTCTCCATTCATTGTTACCATTGGATACAGTGCAGCACCATTTGTGAAGCCTAGTTTCTCAGCATTCTCAATTGCTTTACCAAGCTGATTATATCGATATACTAATAGCTGACGAGCAACTTTTTGATCTTTCGTAGC
>JAIXWP010000066.1 GCA_027491215.1 Flavobacteriales bacterium
CAATTAGGAAGCGTTTTACAAACCACGATTCTTTTTCACCATCGAAGTAAACAGTGCTAATTGGTTTTTCTTGAATGAATTTTTCTACTGCAATAAGGTTGTCGTCAAAGTGAGTGCTCAAGTCAGGAGCTATCAGTTTATAGACTCCAGAAGATAGCAATACAATCAGTTTGTCCTCTGCTTCAAAGTCACCAAGGAATCTTCCATGCCCTTCTTCATTGAGGCGCATAACGCTTTCGTCTAACCAAATTTTTCTAGCGCCTAGCGTAGAAATACCCGCTTGTTTCAGCTCAACCTTTTTTATAGGATATTTGGAGCAAACATTACCATTTGCGTCGCGGCCTTTTATTGCGAGTTCAGAGAAGTCAATATCGAATTTGAGTTTCTTTAATCGCTCTAGTGCGCGAAGGTGAACTGTTACCACTTCTGCTTCTCCATTTGGGTTAGCACTAAAGTGAAGTACTTCGCTTCCAGCTATTCCTTTAGTAAGATCATATTCTCTATCTCTAGTAATAGCAGTAACGGCAAAGCGCTTCATCATCGCGCCACCATTTTTACCATCGCGATAGATCATGTTGTAGATGGTTCGTTTGTCGTCTTTTTTCCAAACGGCAGCATGAATGATATCCTTTCCTAAGAAAGCTTTTGACTGCACACGACTAACCAACATCTTTCCATCTTTTCTGAAAACAATGATATCATCTATGTCAGAGCAGTCGCCAACATATTCTCCTTCGTCTTTTTTCAATCCTGTTCCAACGAATCCTTCGCTGAAATTGACAAATAGTTTTGCATTTGCAATAGCCACTTGAGAGGCCTGAACTACGTCGAATGGTTTGATTTCCGTGCGGCGCTCCTTCCCTTTTCCGTATTTCGACTTAAGATCTTTGAAGTAAGCAATAGTCGTATCAGTAAGTTCATCGAGACTCTTCTGAACATCTTCAATTTGTCCCTCGAGCTTAGCAATGTATTCGTCGGCTTTATTACTGTCAAACTTCGAAATTCGTTTGATCTTAATTTCAGTCAAGCGTGATACATCCTCATCTGTGATAGCTCTGAGGAAATGTTTAGTGAAAGGCTTGAGACCTTTGTGGATTGTATCAATAATTTCTTCCCAAGTTTCACATTCCTCGATTTTACGATAAATTCTTTTCTCGATGAATATTTTTTCAAGCGAAGCAAAGTGCCATTGCTCGCGTAGTTCAGAGAGTTCAATTTCAAGCTCTCTTTTTATAAGATACTTTGTATGCTCTGTTGAAATTCTGAGCAATTCATCCACACTTAAGAAGTATGGCGTATCATTTTGAATAACACAAGAGTTTGGGCTGACGCTAACTTCGCAATCGGTGAAGGCGTATAATGCATCTATCGTTTTATCGGGGCTCACACCTGGAGCTAGATGAACTACAATCTCTACAAACTCAGCAGTATTATCTTCAATTTTCTTTATTTTGATTTTACCTTTATCGTTAGCTTTTAGGATAGAATCAATTAAGCTTCCTGTTGTTGTGCTGAATGGAATTTCAGTGATGATAAGCGTTTTATCTTTATCATCTTTTTTAATCTTCGCGCGTACTCTAATTTTCCCACCTCGGAGTCCGTGATTGTAATCTGAAAAATCAGCAAGTCCACCAGTTTGGAAATCGGGAAGAATATTAGTCTTTTTGCCTTTTAAAATATCAATACTTGCATCGATAAGTTCAATGAAGTTGTGTGGAAGGATTTTGCAAGCCAAACCAACAGCGATTCCTTCAACTCCAAGAGCAAGTAGAAGAGGGAATTTAATTGGAAGAGTTTCTGGCTCCTTATTTCTTCCATCATAACTAGAAAGCCAAGTTGTGGTCTTGGGGTTGAAAACGACATCCTTAGCAAACTTATTTAGTCTTACTTCAATGTAACGTGGAGCTGCAGCGGAGTCGCCGGTATAAATATTTCCCCAGTTACCTTGTGTATCGAATAGTAGATTCTTTTGTCCGATCTGAACGAGAGCATCACCAATTGACGCATCACCGTGCGGGTGATACTTCATGGTGTTTCCAATAACATTGGCCACTTTGTTGAAGCGACCATCGTCCATTTCCCACAACGAGTGTAGGATTCTACGTTGAACAGGTTTTAGACCATCATTGATGTGTGGTACAGCGCGCTCTAAGATTACGTAGCTCGCATAATCTAAGAACCAGTTTTCATATAAACCTTGTACTTGAGTAATCTTACTCAGTTCACTTTCTCCACCTGCATTCAAGTCGCTATCTTCTATTTCTTCTGACATAATTTTCTAAATTATTAAGCTACCTCTTCTTCTGTTTCCTCTTCTTTCTTTTCCAGGGCGAGGTCTTTTTCGACTTTCAAATTTTTGATAATGAATTCTTGGCGGTCGGGAGTATTTTTCCCCATGTAGAATTCAAGCATATCTTTTAAATGCGATTCTTTACCAATTACGACCGGCTCTAAACGAATATCTTCTCCGATAAAGAATTTGAATTCATCAGGACTGATCTCACCAAGACCTTTAAATCGTGTGATTTCAGGTTTTGTTCCAAGCTTCGCAATTGCATTTTGTCTTTCTACATCGCTGTAACAATAGATAGTTTCCTTTTTATTTCTCACTCTGAAAAGCGGTGTGGATAAAACATATAGGTGACCAGACTTTACAAGGTCAGGAAAAAATTGAAGGAAAAATGTTATCATGAGCAAACGAATGTGCATACCATCTACATCCGCATCCGTTGCAATAACAACCTTATTATATCTTAGAGTATCAAGGCCATCTTCGATATCTAGTGCCGCTTGAAGAAGATTAAATTCTTCATTTTCATAAACAACTTTTTTAGTAAGCCCATAAGTATTGAGAGGCTTACCTTTTAAGCTGAAAACTGCTTGCGTCTGAACATTTCTAGAAATCGTAATAGAACCACTTGCACTGTCACCTTCAGTGATGAAGAGCGTTGTTTCTGGCGCTAGTGCATGTTTGTCAGCGAAGTGAACTTTACAATCGCGTAGTTTTCTATTGTGGAGGTTTGCTTTCTTAGCTCGTTCTCTTGCCAGCTTAGCAATCCCTGCAAGCTCTTTTCTTTCTCTTTCACTTTGAAGAATTTTCTTCAATAAAGCTTGAGAATGTTCAGAGTTTTTATGAAGGAAATTGTCCAGTTCTTTTTGTAAAAACTCAAGCACAAAAGCCTTCATACTTTTTCCGTTGGGCTCAATTTCATTGCTACCGAGCTTTGTTTTTGTTTGTGATTCAAACACAGGTTCAATCACTTTAACAGCAACAGCGCAAACAATTCCTGAACGAACGTCAACAGCCTCGTAATCTTTTTGGAAAAAGTCACGAATCACTTTCACATAAGCTTCTCTGAAAGCTCCTTGGTGAGTTCCACCTTGAGTAGTATACTGACCGTTAACAAAGCTGTAATATTCTTCACCGTAAGAATTGGTGTGAGTAATCGCAACTTCGATGTCTTCACCTTTCAGATGGATAATAGGGTACAAAGGATCTTCAGACATATTGTTGGTCAAAAGATCTCTTAGTCCATTTTCCGATTTGAATTTTTGTCCATTAAAAACGATGGTAAGACCTGAGTTCAGATAAGCATAATTCCAAAGCAATCTTTCCACATATTGAGCGCGGAATTGATAATTATGGAAAATGCTCTCATCTGGAATGAAAGTCATTGCTGTTCCATTCTTAATGTCGGTCTTCCCTACTTTATAGTCTTTGGTAATATTTCCTTTCGCAAATTCTGCAGCCTTTGTTTCCCCGTCTCTAAAAGATTCAACTTTAAAATACGAGCTTAGGGCGTTCACAGCTTTTGTTCCAACACCGTTAAGGCCGACAGATTTTTTGAATGCTCGGCTATCATATTTACCGCCGGTATTGATTTTCGAAACACAATCAATCACTTTACCGAGCGGAATACCTCTTCCATAATCTCTAACGGAAACAGTTCCGTCTTTAATTGTTATATCGATAGTCTTTCCATTTCCCATCACAAACTCATCGATAGAGTTATCGAGAATTTCTTTTAACAAAACATATATTCCATCATCGGAAGTAGACCCATCCCCTAGTTTACCGATATACATTCCCGGTCTCAATCGAATGTGCTCATGCCATTCAAGAGATCGGATGTTATCTTCTGTATACTGCGTATTTTCTGCCATAACTATAATCTTCAATTCCCTTCTTGGGATCAATCAACGAAAGTAGAATTAAGAATGACTTGCATTAGAATGCTCTTTGTGGAGTTTTCAACATGAATTGCTAACAATTTTAGTAATTATTAATAAAATGACTTTCATTTTATAGGATTATTGGAGCTAATTGCTTTATTTCGTGGCTGTTTGAAACCCAAGCCACTAATGATTCACAACCAAATCTCTCCAAAGGCGTATTCACGTCTTTCATTCCCATTAATAATTAGTATGAGAAAATTATATAAATCAGCAGTACTGCTGCTAGCGCTTGCCATTCTCGGATTTGAAAGCTATGGACAACAGTCTTGGCAAGAAAAGATGCTTGATAGAAATATTCCGATACAAGAAGTACAGGGTAGTTTTGATGACGAGTGGCGCGGAAAAGAAATTGTTAAGGGAAAAGGGTACAAACAGTTTAAACGCTGGGAATGGTTCATGGAGCAGCGTTGCTATCCTTCAGGGATTCGATTTGCTCCGGATGCAGTATTTGTGGCTATGCAAGAAGCTCCAGCTATGTTTCAAAGCAATAGTTTGATGCCTGGAGATTGGCAATACATCGGTAACACTACCATTCCAACAGGCGGAGGTGGTGCAGGTCGTATTAATAATGTAAGAAATGAACCAGGAAGCACCACCACATTTTATGGCTGTGCACCTGGCGGTGGTGTTTGGAAAACAACTAATTCAGGCGTTTCTTGGACGGTACTCAATACAGATTTCTTATCCTCTATTGGAGTTTCGGATATAGCAATCGATCCCAATAACGTCAATACAATATACATTGCCACAGGTGATGGTGATGCAGGGGATACCTATTCTTTAGGTGTTTTGAAATCAACCGATGGTGGTTTGACATGGAACACCACTGGACTTTCTTGGTCTGTTGGTAATCAAAGAACCACGAGTCGAATAATGATTGATCCTTCTAATAGCAATACTCTAATTGTTGCAACGAGCATTGGTATATATAGATCTACAGATGGTGGTGCTAATTTTATTCAAGAACAAACGGGATCTTTTAAAGATCTCGAGTTTCACCCAACAAACTCTAACATCATCTATGCATCTGGAACATCATTTTTCAGAACTACCAACAACGGTCAAGATTGGACACAAGTAACAACGGGACTTCCAACAACCAACCTTTCTAGAATGGCATTAGCAGTTTCTGTTGATGAGCCTAATTATGTTTACATATTGGCGGGAAATTCTAGTTATGGATTGCGTGGCGTTTATCGTTCAATTGATGCTGGATTAAATTGGACAGCCCGATATACAGGACCTCTGAACTTAATGGGTTACGATCCTAATGGATTGGATGCTGGTGGTCAAGCTTGGTATGACATCGCTATAGAAGCGGATCCAACCAACGCGGAAATCATATATACGGGCGGAATAAATATTTACAAAAGCTCTAATGGTGGAACTAACTGGTCATTGAACGCCCATTGGTATGGTGGCGGAGGAGCTCCTTATGTTCACGCTGATATACATTCACTCTATTTTGTTCCAGGATCAAGTCGCCTTTTGGTAGGTTGTGATGGCGGAGTATTTACTACTACAAATGGAGGAACTTCTTATTCAGATATTTCAAGCAATCTTCAAATTGCTCAACAATATAGATTAGGACTTTCGACTGCTAGCCAAAATGTAGTAATCACTGGCTGGCAAGATAACGGTACGAACCTAAAAAATGGTGCAGCGCACACTCGTCCTATTGGTGGTGATGGAATGGAATGCATTATAAATCCGACTTCTCCAAATATTATGTACGGGGAGTTGTACTATGGTGACATTCGAAAGAGCACGAATAGCGGAGTTTCTTTCGGAACTCAGGTGTGTACTTCTGGAGGCACCGGAGTTAATGAAAATGGTGCATGGGTAACTCCTTATGTGCTTGGAAGTGCAAATTCAGATCATTTATATGTAGGTAAAACCAGAGTATACAAGTCAATTAATGGAGGCACGTCGTTTACTGCACTTGGAGCGATGGGTACAGGGGTGCTAAACTCTCTTTGCGTTGCTCAAGCAGATAATAATTACATATATGGGTCTAAGGGCGGAACGCTCTATGTAAGTTCAAATAACGGTACATCTTTTACTACATCAGCTGGACTTCCCGGAGGATATATTACATACATTACAACCAACCCTTCAAATGCTCAGGAAGTATACGTGACCATTTCAGGTTTTAGTAATGGTGTGAAGGTTTATAAATCGGTAAATGCGGGAACAAGCTGGACTAATATATCAGGTAATCTACCTAATATTCCAGCTAACTGTATTGCATATCAAGCTGGAACATCAGGTGGAATTTATGTCGGAACAGATGCTGGAGTTTATTACCGAGATGATATTTTAAATACATGGATACCATATATGAATAACCTTCCGAATGTGGTGGTTACAGAATTGGAGATTCATTATTCATCAAACACAATTGTTGCCGCAACATATGGACGAGGATTGTGGTCTGCCCCACTCTATTCATTGCCAGCTTTGGATGTAACTATTTCTGATGTTATAAGTCCAGATGGTACTGTTTGTGATGCTCAAATTACACCACAAATTACCATACTAAATGCAGGCTCTGATCCTGTAACGCAAATGCAAATTAGCACTACCGTAGGTGCTAACGTTCCAGTTCAATATATATGGACAGGAAATTTAGCCTCTGGTGCGACAGCCACTATCACACTTCCTTCTTATAACTATGGAACGGGTGCCTTTACCGTAGAATTTGAAGTAGTTTCAGTGAACGGTAATGATGATGACAATTTAGCGAATAACTCAGCAACTTCTACCTACAATGTAACTGGAGGAGTCAATTTGGTAAGTCTCCATATTTTAACAGATTGCTATCCCACGGAAACTACTTGGGAGATCTTGTCAGGAGGAGTTGTCATATATGAAAGTACGGCATTAGCAGGTCAAGTAGAAAATATTATTCCATTGTGTCTTCCTGATGGTTGTTTTGATTTTAACATCTATGACTCCTATGGTGATGGTTTAACATCCTCGACCTGTCCTGATGGTTCTTATTGGATGACCAATGATGATGATGGCTCATTTGTATTTGCGCCTCAAGATCCTGCTTTTGGATTTGGAACAACAGAAGTGTTTTGCTTTAATCAAGCAATTCCAGGTTGTACTGATGTGAGTGCTTGTAATTATAATGCGACAGCCGCTGTTGATGATGGCACTTGCGTGTATGGCCCTGTAAATGATGTTTGCTCTGGAGCAATACCGCTAGTGGCGAATTTAGCTCCAATCATTGTAACAACTGTAGGCTCTTGTAATAATGGAGCGAACCCAACATGTGGTGGTCAAACTCAGATTCAAGACATTTGGTTTTCTTTTGTTTACAATGGTGGTGATGTAATTTTAGAAACATCTTCTGGATCACTTCCTGGCTCGGAACCTATTACAGACACAAGAATGGCAGTGAGAGCAGGCAATTGCTCTGGAGCTGTTGTTGCTTGTAACGATGATAATATCGGACTGTTTTCAACTCTAGAATTGGGTTGTGCAGATCTAACAATAGGTCAAACTTATTATGTTCAAGTTGGAGGGTTCCAAGGACTCACAGGAAGCTTTCAATTTGAATATCTAGTTGGTGATGTATATGGTTGTACAAGCTCTACCTCTAGCAACTATGACGCATGTGCAACAATTGATGACGGTTCATGTATCATACTTGGATGTACAAACCCACTCGCTTCCAATTACAATCCATTAGCAAATACAGATAATGGATCATGTATTATTCCGGGTTGTACTAACCCAATAGCAGATAATTATAATCCAGTTGCAACTGTGGACAATGGTTCTTGTATTATCAGCGGTTGTACTAATCCTCTTGCATCAAACTACAATCCGACAGCTAATAATGATGACGGTTCTTGCATTATTCCAGGTTGTACTAATCCTATAGCGGATAACTACAACTCTGCTGCGACCGTTGACAATGGATCTTGTATAATCAGTGGTTGTACAAACCCTCTTGCCTCTAACTACAACCCTGCAGCCAATAGCGACAATGGATCATGTATTATTCTTGGCTGCACTAATCCATCAGCTTGTAATTATAATCCATCGGCAAATCAAAACAATGGAACTTGTGTTCTGCCAATTACATACTATCAAGACTTTGATGGTGATACTTATGGAAACTCATCCGTTACCATTAGCTCTTGTACGCCAGTAGCGGGATATGTTTTGAATTCTACAGATTGTAACGATACAAATAATTCAATTCGTCCTGGACTAATTGAATTATGTGATGGTATCGATAACAACTGTAATACCCTTGTTGATGAAGGTTGTAATGGGGAGTTTGCATCAAATGATAATATTGCAGGTGCTGCACCAGTTGTGATTCAACAGTATAATAATTGTGCTACTATCAGTGGCGACTTGAGTGAGGCTAGTCCTTCACCAGATGCAGTTTCAACGTGTATTACTGGAGAAGACTTGTGGTATTCGTTTACTGCTTTGACATCTGGTATTCGTATTAACTGCACATCCTCAAGCGCTAATATTCTTATTGAACTTCAAGACGCTAATGGACAAATGATGGAAGTTGAAAATCTTCAAAGTGGTCTTGGAAATGAGGTACTCAATTTTGGAGGTTTGACTCCTGGCAACACTTATTATGTAGGTGTAAGAAACTACAATTCTGCTCAAGGTACAGGTCAATTCAATATTTGCTTGAGTTATTTCCTTGAATCAAGTTGCAACTACAGCAACCCAAGCTTTAGTCTTTGTAGCGTCTTTAAAGCAGTACACACTGGCACGAGTAGTTATCAATTCGAGTTTACTCCAGTTGGAGGCGGACAAACATTCACTTACAATAGCATTGGATCAACGAAGATTCTTCTTGAGTGGGTTAATGGTTTGGCTTATAATCAAGCCTATAATGTTACCATCAATAGTATTTATACCGTAACAAATGGACTAGGTCAAACAGAAAGTCTAATCGTACAGGGCAACAATACATGCACCATGAATATAGGAGCACCGGCTGTTGTTTCATTGCGCGCTTCAGATGCTTGTCCTGCTGTGAAGAACATCAATCAATTAGTAATGTGCAATCCACGTGTATGTGGAGCAATCGGTTATGAATTTGAATTGGTAAGAACTGATGTTGTTGGTGTGCCTTTCTATGTTTACACAAGCAATGGTTCTAGATTTATGCAGTTGACTCAATCTAACGGTTTTGTGATGGGGGCAACCTATAATGTTAGAGTCAGACCAATCGTCTCATCTGGCACAACTGTGGCATTTGGTCCTGTGTCTTGTATTCAAATTGCTGGTCCAGTCAATGGGATGGTGCTTGATGGAAACTCTACAAGTAATATTGAATTTACATTGTTCCCGAACCCAGCGAGTAATGTTATAAATATTGATTACAATACAAATATCAATGACCTTATAGAATTACGATTACTAGATCTTACCGGAAAGATTGTAATTCAAGAAGTCCTGGTTTTTGCAGGAGAGTCTAGAAAAATCATTGAGCTACCAAGTACTCTTCCAAATGGAATGTACTTATTTAGTCTTTCAAAAGATGATTATCAGTCTAAGAAACCGATAGTGATTATTAGATAACAAAAAAGCCCTCTTTCGAGGGCTTTTTTGTTATCAGAATAAAGTAATTTTCTATTTCTATCAAGATTTCTCAGAAAAGTAGATGCTGTTTTTTAGATCTAACTGGAACGCCTCTTCTAATCTACTTACTCGCGAAAGTTTTTTCGCGCAGATGAAAATTTGTACTTCCGTCTCGTATTCTGCCTTTTTTAGCAATCGTGCAGTCAATCCATAACCGAGAATATGGCTTGCATGAATTTTAATTTGATTTTCCTTCTCCTGAATTTGATCAAGTGTAAATCTGATTCCTTCGATTTTCAAATTTGGAGATGTACGAATACAAGACACCATCTTTTCTTCGATTAGTTCAATCGCGAATGGATATGATCTGCTCGTAAATGATTCAGACAGGCGAATAATCCAACTACGCGAAAACGCACTGTTCGCTATTAATCCCATAGTGAGTTATTTAAATAAGTTAAGGAGCGTCGAAGATAAATCTACTTTAGATAAAAATCAAGTGATAAACAATTAGATAATACTCGCTCTCGGATTTGGAGCTTCATCTAATAGGGAAAATTGTCCTGCTTGATACTTGAAAAAACCCGCCGCACCAATCATTGCCGCGTTATCTGTTGTGAATTCAAACGATGGAATGAATACTTCAATTTTGTTTTTTACACCCAATTCAAGAAATCTTTTTCTTAACAGCGAGTTTGCACTAACACCACCCGCTAATGACATTGAAGCGTAATTTGATTCATCTAGAGCTTTCTGAACTTTTTTTAGAAGGTAGGTGACTATTGTGTTCTGATAACTTGCGCAGATGTCCGATAAGTTTTCGCTTATGAAATTAGGATTAGAAGCTACCTCTTTTTTCAAAAAATAAAGTAACGACGTTTTTAAACCACTGAAGCTATAGCTCAAGTGAGGAGTTTCTGGAATTGTAAATTGAAATCTATTTGGATTTCCCTCTTGTGCGTATTTATCTACTAAAGGTCCACCTGGATAAGGAAGCCCAAGTACCTTCGCAGCCTTATCAAACGCTTCACCAGCTGCATCATCTATCGTCTTTCCTATGACTCTCATGTCAAGAGGAGCATTCACTTCCACAAGTTGAGTGTGACCTCCACTTACAGTCAAGCAAAGCATCGGGAATTTAGGAGTTGAGATTTCGATGTTTGATCTATGAATGAAATGTGCGAGGACATGTGCTTGCATATGATCAACCAACACCAAAGGAATATTTAGCGCAAGGCTTAAACTTTTTGCAAAAGAAACTCCCACTAGTAAAGCACCAAGCAATCCAGGACCTGATGTGCATGCAATGCATTTGATGTCTTTGATATTGCAATTAGCCTCTTCTAACGCTTGATGTACTACAGGTAAAATATTCACTTGATGTGCTCGACTTGCTAATTCAGGAACAACGCCACCAAATTTTTCATGAATTTTTTGTGTAGCAATCACATTACTCAAAACCTCTTGTCCACGCAAAACTGCAGCGGATGTTTCATCGCAACTGCTTTCAATGGACAAGATCAAAATGTCTTTCATTATTTTGAAGTGATCGAATCAGGGACAATCAACATTTCATCGAAACCAATAGTTGACGCAGAAGAAATTTCATTGTTCTTCATAAACAGCATAAAGCTATGAACATTAGAATCAGCATTTTTCTCGTACCAAGAAGATGATTGTTCGAAGCCCATAATCATAAAAGACTCGCTAAAAACTTCTGCTTCTACCAATGATTTCGCAGCAACACCTACATAAACAATTTCGTTGTCGACAGGATATCCATAGGTTACATCTATCATTGCTTGCTTTTCCTTAGTTGTTTTAAAGCTGAAAGCACCGTTGATTAGTCTAATTTTTTGATCTGCGGAGTCCTGAGTAATACCAAGGGGCACAATATTTAGTTCTGGCACACCTGCACCTCTACAAATTGTTTGATTCAGGCATGTTATTTTTATTTGTTGAAGTCCTTTTGAGAGCAGCATATCTGAAATCATGTCTAAACCATAGGCCATTCCAAGACTTGAAAGGTCTAGCTCAATGCGAGGATCTTTTTTTCTTAGATGACTTTCTTTATACTTTCCAGATTCATCATAAATTTCATTCAAATCTACTTTAGAGTCGAATACAACAAATTCATACAATGAATCCAGATTAGGTTCCTCCGCGATTTGATTGAACTTAATTCTAAACCATTCTCTTTTTAGAGGATTCGAAGTCGGATCGAAAAAAGAGTTGCTTCTTCTATTTAAGTCTTCAGCTAGATTAAATACTGATCCAAATACAAAAGAAGAATCTACAAACTTCATGGATTCATCTGTTTGGGTGTACATGTTGTACTTACTAACGACAGAGTTTGGATTGCTCAAGCTAAAATTGATGTCAATTAAACGAATGATACTGTCAATTTCAAACTGATAGTCAGTGGAATCTCCAGCTGTGGAAATGACATAAGGGTTCCCTAATATGGTACCAGTATATTCGCGTCCGAATATTTCTTTCTCTTTGGGTCCGCAGTTGACCAAAAAGACTGTCGCAGCTATGAAGATTATTAGGAATCGTTTATGACTAATCATGGCGCGAAATTAGTTACTATCTTTCGTCTTTGAATTTGTTTTAAAAGCCGTACACAGTTGTTTATGAACCGATTTATCCTCATTTTTTGTTCATTTCTCGCATCAACTTTATATTTAAGTGGGTTTTCTCAAATAATTGATAATAAAGTTTTTAAAAGTGATATTCGAACGCCTCTGGCTTTTCCATCCGGCAATCCACTAGGTTATCCAATGTTAGAGCTATACAGCACAACACCTATTGAATTTCATTTCGACCTAATGGGAACTGAACGCAACGATTATCGTTATGCTGTTTATCATTGCGATCATAATTGGAACGTGTCTGACCTCACGAGCAACGAATACCTTTCTGGATTTAGTGTTCAAGATATAAATGATATTGAATATTCATTTAATACGGAGATTGAATTTCTTCATTACACGTTTCAATTTCCAAATGATCTTTCCAAACCCACAAGATCTGGTAATTACGGTGTTATTGTCTTCGACGGCGAAGATCCCTTCACAAGCCAGGTGGCTACTTTTCGAATGATTGTATTTGAAAATCTTGTTCAGATAAATGGTGTGGTCAATAATAGCAGCAGTGTCGGCGATCGATTCAAGAGGCAAGAAATTGACTTTGACATTTCCCATGCTGGTTTTCAAATAAATGCGCCGCTTCGAGATGTCAAGGTTGTGATTCTACAAAACGGGGATTGGTCATCTTCTGTTAGAGGTTTGGCCCCAACCTTCATAAAACAGAATCAATTAATTTACGACTATAACGGCCCCAACAACTTTGATGGTGGAAGCGAATGGCGGTTTTTTGAAGTAAAGTCTTTGAAGTTTGCGTCTATTCAAGTGGAAGGATTAATGATGGAGCCAGATGGTTGGCATGCCTACTTGAGAAGAGATCCATTGCGCGGAGGAAAAGCTTATCAAACGGAATTTGATATCAATGGCAAATTTTTTATTCGAAATGATTTGGGCGAAGAGTCTCATCTCGATGCAGAATATATCTGGGTACATTTTAAGCTCGACTCACCTCCTATTTTGGACGCAATTGTGGAGTTAGAAACTAGTGAAAGCCGCTTCAAGCCAGAACTTTTTAAACTTGAGTATGATATGCAAGAAAAGGCCTATGCTAAGAAGATATTGATGAAACAAGGGTATTATAATTACCGCTATAAGCTTCGAGATTTATATCACCCCAATGGTGACTTGAGTGTTACCGAAGGAAATCACTCTGAAACAGAAAACGACTATCATATCATTACTTACTTCTTCGATCGACAATTTGGAGGAGACAGAATCATCGGTGTTTCTGCAATTAATAGTATCGCTAGATAAATTAATCTTGGTCGAAGTCGTAATCTGAATCCTTGAATCGAAGTGTATTTCTTCGTGCGATTTTATAGTCATTGAATCTATCTCGAACAAAAATCAAGAAATCATATTGACTTGAATTTTTCATGAATTCATCAGAAACGTTCATGAAATTGATAAAATCATCAAATTCCTCATTTGACAATTGAATGATATCATAATCTACATAGTAATGGAATAGCTCTTTTAGAAGCTCACGCTTCTTGTCTTCATTTTCAAGGCGAGCTACTTCCCTTTTGCTTTGTTCTTTTTTACTAAACTCTTCATACAGGAATGTGATGGGACTTGCAAAGGCATTGATTCCACTTAGAACAAAATCTTTTTCCTCATATCCAAGCTTCATGATATCAGCTTGAATTTTTTCTAAATCTCTCGGAGCAAAAATTTCAACGATGGCGAGAGTTTCTGTTCTTTCGCTTAAATAAGTAGTGGGTTGATAGACTGTTCTATCCGTCGAATCTTTGAAGCATAAATTTCTAGGATAATAACCTAATGATGTAATAGTAAGTGTGTCAGTCTTTAAACACTTGATGTAATAGCTACCATCGGAACGGCCGAATGCACCTGTTTTAGAGCGCTGGTTGATGACTATTACGTTACTAATTGGTTGATTACTTTCTTCTCTAATTTTACCCTTGACCTCAATCCAATTATATTGCGTTGAATCAATTTGTCCAATAGACAACTCGGATAATGATGCTAAAAGGGCTAGTAGAAGAAGTCTTCGCACAGATTTTTTTTTCAAAGGTATTTTAAAATAGACGTTCAGAATAATTCAAAGTTACATTTACCGGAATAAGCGTACAAAGTACACTTGTTATTATATTTGGTTCAATAATCAAACCAAACCATGAAGTACATTTTTACCCTTTCACTATTCTTCTATGCATTGTGCGGGTTTTCAGCACATCAAATTACTTTGATTTTGAACATGTCAGAGCAAACTGTTTCTGCCAATGGTATTCATGTTGCTGGTGGATTTCAAGGCTGGAATCCTTCAACGAGTGAGATGACAAATATTGGTGGAAGTCTTTACTCTTTCACGTTTGAGTCTGATGATAATGTGTCACATCAATTTAAATTTATCAATGGAAACGATTGGCCATTTCAAGAATCTGTTCCACCTCTTTGTGGAATTAATGATGGTTTTGGTGGTTTTAATAGAACACATACCACAGGAAATATTGATGAAACAGTAGGTCCAATCTGCTTTGGACAGTGCGCGGATTGCAGTATAGTTGTTGAGCCCAACCTAGTGCCTGTAACATTTCAGGTAAATATGTCGAATGAGGTGGTGAGTCCATTGGGAGTTCATCTTGTTGGTAATATCCAAGACTGGAATCCAGCTTCAACGGAAATGCTACCAGTTGGAAATGGCATCTACAGTATAACATTAGATGTGCCTGTGAATCAAACAGCAGAGTTTCGATTTTTAAACGGTAATGATTGGCCTTTGACGGAGTTTGTGCCAGCAGAGTGCGGACAGCTCAATGCTTTTGATGAATACAACCGACTTTTTGAGGTTGGTGAAGTAGCGGCTCAATTTGGGCCAGTATGCTTTGGTGGGTGCAATAACTGCGGTGTTGTTGTTGAACCTATAGTTGTGAACGTAACCTTTCAAGTGGATATGTCAAATGAAGTGGTTGATCCTAATGGAGTATACTTCGCTGGCAATGTTCAACAATGGAATCCTTCTACTTCTCCTATGACAGAGGTTGGAAATGGTATTTATGAAATAACATTTGAGGTTGAAGAAGACGCAATCATTGAATTTAGATATATCAATGGAAATGTTTGGGAAAACTCTGAAGTTGTACCCGCTGATTGTGGTATTCCCAATGGATTTGGACAAGATAATCGTCAGGTTCAAGTCATATCTGAAGATGTAACATTTGGTCCTGTATGTTTCTCCGGGTGTTCATCTTGCGAACCGATCATTGAACCTGAAACTGTAATGTTGCTGCTTCAGGTAAACATGAGTAATGAAATCGTTAGTCCTCAAGGAGTGCATGTTGCTGGTAACTTCCAAGGATGGAATCCCAACTCGACGGTGATGACCGATTTAGGTGGTGGTGTCTATGAAATTCTTTACGAAGTACCCGCCAATCAAATTGCAGAGTTTCGCTTTATCAATGGATCTGAATTCGCAGATAGTGAACTAGTACCTTCAGAATGCGGATTGGATAATGGTTTCGGAGAGTTTAATAGAACTTTGGAAATAGGAAGTGAAAATGTTGTTTTTGGGCCTGTATGTTTTGGTGAATGTGAGAACTGCACACCTTCTGTTCCGACTTTAGTAGTGTTTCAAGTTGATATGAATAATGAAACAGTGAGTCCTGATGGAATCTTTGTGTCAGGCTCATTCAATAACTGGAGTGCGACCGCAACTCAAATGGCGGACAATGGCAATGGTGTTTACCAAGCGGTAGCATTCATTGATAGCGGTAGTGAAATTTCATACAAATTTGTGAACGGCACATCTTATGAAACAGTCAATGGCGATTGTGTTCAGGACGATGGTTCTGGAAATTTGAATCGATTTGCCTCTGTCGGTGTGGATGCATTGACTACTCCCCTAGTGTGTTTTGGAAGTTGCTCGGAGTGTGTAATTATTCCAACAGTTAATGTGACTTTTGTCGTGGACATGTCAGAGCAGATTGTTTCAGATTTAGGTGTTCACATTGCTGGGACATTTAACAACTTCTCTCCTTCAGCATCTGAAATGACGTCTATTGGAAATGGGCTATATAATTTCACTGCGGAAGTTCCATACAACACTGTAGTTCAATATAAATTTATCAATGGAAATGATTGGCCTGAGTCAGAGGTTGTTCCATTTGAGTGTGGAGTGAATGACGGTTTTGGAGGATTTAACAGAAACATTGTAACCAATGAGACGGATTTTACTCTTAACACAGTATGCTTCTCACAATGTAATTCATGTATTACAGGAATAGAAGATTCAGAGCTATTAAAAATCAATATTTTCCCTAATCCTACAACAGAATTCTTGAATATATCTGGAGTTGAAGCAGGAAAGTTAGTTAGTGTTTTAAGCATGGATGGCAGACTAGTTCGTCTTTTCACGGCAACAGGAAAAGACTTCATATCGGTAGGTGATTTAGCTACGGGCTTGTATGAACTCAAGATTGAGGGCTTAACATCTGGTTTAAGATTTAGTAAGATTTAAATAATCTACTTCATATTATCTTAACAAATACGCCCTTTCGAGGGTATATTTGTTTAAAGGAAAATTTTTGATGAAAAAAATAGGGTTACTTTTTTTGATGTTCTGTGCTTTCCAGACTCAAGCACAAAATTTATTTATCAATGAAATTGTTTCAGAGAACCAAAATGGTGAAATGGACGATTTTTTTCAAAATGATGACTGGATAGAAATTTACAACACAGGATCTATTACCAATCTGGCAGGATACTATCTATCTGATGATCCATTGATCCCTACAAAATGGCAAATACCGACTACTGACGCTGGATCTACGACCATTTTACCAAATAACCATCGTATTTTTTGGTTAGATAAAGATCCTGAACAAGGCGCGGATCACGTTGATTTCAGCTTGAATTTTGATGGTGAAACTTTGATGTTGGTTGCACCAGATGGTGTAACAATTATCGATCAAGTTACCTTTCCTCAAATGGCTGTAGATATAAGCTATGGCAGAACTTGTGATGGTTGTCCTAATTGGCAGTATTTCAATAATGTCACTTTTGACGCTGCTAATCAAGAACTGCCACAGCCAGCGCAGTTCGTGTTGATCAATGAAGTTATGGTAAATAATACTTCATATTGGAAGGATTTATCCAATGAATATGAGCCTTGGTTTGAAATTTTCAATCCGAATACCACTCAAGTAAACCTAGCTGGATATAAGGTATCTCTTGCTTCTGGTGAAGAATGGACATTCCCTAGTTCTGATCCATTTAGAACAGTTATACTTCCAGGTGAATTCAAGATTTATTGGTGCGACGGAGAAATTGCTGAAGGAGCAAATCACTCCTCATTTGTTTTGCCGTCTTCTGGAGTTTTAACATTGAAGGGACCTGACAATAGTACGCTTGATGCTTATTCATATTCTGCAACAGCAGAAAATGCATCTTGGGGCCGTCAAACAGATGGTGCTACTACGAGTATTCAATTTGCTACTCCAACACCTGGCGTCACGAACTCCTTGGTAATTGTACCAGCGCCTCCTCTATTCATCAATGAAGTATTGGCGGCTAGTGTGAATGATATTGATGATAATGCCGGACAAAAGGAAGATTGGTTTGAGATCTATAATCCAAATTCCTTTGATGTGAACATTGGCGGTTATTACTTCTCTGATAATCCTGAGAATCCAATGAAATGGCAAGTTCCTTCATTCTATCCTGACAGCGTTACAATCGATGCGGGTGGTTGGTTGCTATTCTTTGCAGATGAAGATATGGGACAAGGGGTACTTCATAGCAGCTTCAAGCTTAGAAATAATAATGAAGCAATTCGTTTCTCAAGTCCAGATGGGATTACATTGATTGATGAAATCACTTGGCAAAGCTTGGATTCTGACACTTCATTAGGAAGACAGTTTGATGGCGATCCTACATGGGTATTGTTTACGGGTACTACGCCTGATGCCTCTAATAATAGCGGTATCGTGTCGGTGAAAGAAGAGGTTAAAGTTTCAGATGTTTCTATTTATCCTAATCCTACTCAAGGTGTATTGAGAATATCAAAGCCCAGTTCTGGTGAATTGTATGATATGAATGGAACTATTGTAATGCGTTACACTAATGTATCGACCATCGATATCACAGCACTGAGCAATGCCGTTTATATATTGAAAACAAAAGAAGGAGATGTCTATCGAGTGGTAAAGAATTAATGCTTTTCTAACTTAATAGCTTTTCCATCAAGAGTAATAAAATACATGCCACTCGCCCATTCAGTAGTGGATATTAAAGAGGGACAATTTAGATTAAAATAGATCAATTGGCCTTGTTGATTAAAGACTTGAATCGCTTCCGAAAGGAGGTGATTCTTTTTTTGTACTATTATTTGATCCGTGAATGGATTCGGATAGAACGTTGTGTTTAGAACGTTATCTTCAAAAAGCCCAACGATTAATGGAATTTCAAAAGTGAACAGATACTGGCAATTGTTTTCATCATAAATCAAGGCAGAGTATTCCCCTGCTTCTAGCTCTGTGACTCCTTCAGAAGGAAGTGTTGTATTGTTTACAGTCAACATCAGTTCGCCTGTTCCTCCTTGACAGTTATATTCAATACTACCTAATGAATTTTCAATAGCTGGTGTGATTTCGAAGCTTACATTGATTGTTGGTGGTGATATAATTTCCGCAGTGTAGCTTATCTCACAATCAAAGGCGTCTGTTACCAGTATTTGATATTGGCCATCTGAAAGACTACCGTTTATTCCATTAAGAATCTGCCAGCTGTAAGGAGCTATTCCTCCTTCTATTGACATTGCAATCACTTCACCATCATTGCTGTCATAACAAGATGGCTGAATTGTTTCGAACACTCCTACTAATTCGCTTGGGCTAGTAAGTTCTATACTATTAGTGACGGAGCAGCCATTTGTGGTCGTTGCATCAACCACAAATATTCCTTCTGATAGGTTACCAATAAATGTTGATTCTAGTATCGAGCCATTCCATGTCCACGTATATTCTTCATCACTCAAGATGTTTAATATTACTTCACCATTTGAAAAGCCATTGCAAGAGGGATTTGAAACTATGGCTTCGATAATTGGAGGTTGTTGAGTTCCAATTGTAAGCACCTCGGTATTTGATACAAAATCAAAAGGATGAGTCATTTCACAATAGAATGTCCCGGGTGAATTGACAGCTATTTGTCTTGAGGTTTGTCCATCATTCCAAAGCCATGAGTTGGCAGGACCTGCATCAAGAATGATTGTCTGAGATGGACATAATGTCGTATCAACTGAACCGAATGAATATTCGGTGTTAAATGACATTCCTTCTATGTATTTTACCTGTTGATTTGATGGCACATTATAATATCTTTCTACAAGTCCGCGTGGCCAATGAATTACAATGGAGTCTACAATATTGTAATCACCTAAGCCTATGATTTTCTTTCCAGAGTTTTGAGCGAGATAGCTTTCACCACAATGAGTAAAGCGTGATTGTTGGTGGCCATCGTAGAAGAATTCTACACGTGTTCCAATTGCATTTCTATTTGAAATAGTACCTTGAAGTTCGACGCTTAAGTAGTGATTTTCTGTAGCAGTGTTTCTCCAAAGTCTGCTTGGTTTAGGGTCATTATTGTTGTTGTAATAGTCAAAAAAACCATCGTTATTATAATCTCCGATTACATTACAAAATGTAGGGTCGATATCTCCTAGAATACCAACATTCTCATTTTCCTCCGTAAATAATCCACTTTCATTTTGAATGTAAAAATTATTTTGAGCGACAGTGTAATTAGCCCCTGCGGCGGTTCCTACGAATAAATCAAGATCACCGTCGTTTTCATAATCTAGCCAATTAGCTCCCCAAGAAATTTCATATACTGCAACTCCAAACTGATTGGCTTGATCACTAAAAACATGGTTTTCGCCATGTACCAATAAAGCGTTTCCGTTGTTTGTATTAGAGACGTACACATCAAAGTCATTATCATTATCGAAGTCACCAACGGTGCCAGACATTGAATCGATAGCAATGTTCATACCTCCTGTTTGGCTAACATTTGTAAATGTCCCATCTCCATTGTTTTCCCAGAGCTCATTGATCCATGAAGCTCTATCAATGATCCAGTACATATCTAGCCACCCATCTTCATTATAGTCGAAGAATACGATTTGAAAGCAAGGGCGAGGAGGCATTAGAACATTTGCGGGCACCGTTACATCAGTAAAAGTGCCATCCCCATCATTGTGTAAAAGTCTTGTGCTATATTCAGGAAACTGCTGCACATCGGGGTTGTAATATTTAGGAAGGCAAATATCTAGGAAACCATCTTGATCATAATCAGCGATTGCGGCGCCATAATACAAGTAACTCCCGGTTTGTAAACCTTTGCTAATAGCAGTTTCAGTGAATTGGAAGTTACCGTTGTTTTCGAAAATAAGAGCTCTCCCGCCGAATTGTGTTACTAGCAAATCTTCATCGCCATCATTTTCGCAATCAAACCAAAGTACTGAGATTATTTGACCGCTAAAGGCAAAATTGAGGTTGATATCATCTTCAATTAGATTTCCAGTTCCATCATTCTTGTAAAATCTAACGAAGTCTGTTCCATCCGCAGTAGTGAGATCATCCCATCCATCGTGATTGTAGTCAAAAAATGAGGCCCCATTTCCCCACATTGTTCCTTCTTGAACAATAAATATTCCTTGCAACTCTGACTCTTCAATGAATTGAGAGAATGCAGGTGTTAGAAATGAGAAAAGAAAAAAGGTTAAGGCAAGTCTTTTCATGACTCCCTAAAAATAAGAAAAAAACTTAACTACTTGAAAATAGCTTTTACAGTTCCAACAATGATTTTGATATCTGTCTTCATACCCATTTCTTGAATATACTTTTTATTGAGATTGAGTTTGAGAGGCATGATTTCTTCGATGTATGTTTTTTCGGGGTTTGAAGATTTTGCAAGTATGGCATTTTCGTCAACAAAATCGATGGAAGCGTAATCTGTAAGACCTGGTTTTACATTCAGAACTTTTCTCTGTTCATCATTGTAAAGTGCAACATAGCGCGGTACCTCTGGACGTGGCCCAACAACAGACATTTCGCCTTTAAGGATATTGAGAAGTTGAGGTAGTTCGTCGAGCTTATACTTTCTCAGACCATAACCAATCGAAGTAATTCGCGGGTCCCGCATTCCTACGGTAATTTGCCCAGCACTTTCCGACGCAGGACGCATCGTTCTAAATTTATGAAGCTTGAAATGTTTCCCCTTCCATCCTACTCTTTCTTGATTAAAGAATATTCCACCTTTTGAATCAGTTACTATGAATATACTTACAACGATAAAAAGTGGTGAAAGAATGACCAATAGAATGATAGAAAATAATATGTCAAAAAGCCTTTTCATTATGCTTTTGAATTTACGGCTTCAATGATAGAATCGCAAATGAAATCTACATCATCATTTGAAAGATCATAGTACACGGGAAGTGAAATTTCATTCTTGTATTGATTCCAAGCATTCGGATAATCAGACATTTTGTAGCCTAAATTCTTGTAGTAACTCAAAAGCGGAATAGGTTGAAAATGTACATTCGTCGAAATTCCTTTTAACGCAAGATCTGTGATTAAATCATCTCTATCATTTTCCTCAAATCCCTGTATCCTCAACATGTAGAGGTGATAACAGCTATCTGAATAAGGATTAGAAAAACCTGGTAGAATAGCTTTGCTTAAGTCTTTTAAGTTGGTTGTGTAACGATCGCAAATTTCTTTTCTACGGTTTAGTGTTTCAGCATATCTATCAAACTCCACAAGACCAATAGCAGCATGTATATCCGTCATATTGCACTTATATCCTGCTTCAATGATATCATATCTCCATTGTCCTGCTTGCGTTTTACTTAAGGCATCTTTTGTTTGACCATGTAAGGCACTTATATTTAAGGATGCTCGAATTTCTCCATTATTGAATGGTTCAGGTAAGTTGAATGTTACTGCACCACCTTCCGCTGTTGTAAAGTTTTTAACCGCATGAAAAGAGAATCCGGCCACGTCAGTTTGATTTCCTACTTTTCTGCCTTTGTAATCAGCACCAAAGGAATGTGCCGCGTCGCTGAGTACTAGAATTCGTCCAAGTAATTCTTGATTTTTTGTCGACGGATTAAATAAAGATTTCACATCATTTTTCTTAACTAATTCCATTACAAAATCATAATCGATCGGTAAGCCTCCTATATCAACTGGCATGATAACCTTTGTTCGAGAAGTAATTTTACTTTGTATGGCTTCTAAATCAATTAGGAAGCTATCCATTGCACAATCAATTAAGATGGGCGTAGCGCCGATATGCTTGACAATATTAGCTGTGGCTGCGTATGTATAAGCAGGTATAATAACTTCATCACCTTCCCCAACGCCAAACCATCTTAAAACGAGTTCTGCTGCGTTTGTCCAGGAGTTCAAGCACAAGCTTTGGGGAGTCTCACAATACTCATTAATTCTCTGCTCTAGGAGCCTTGTCTTTGGACCTGTGGTAATCCATCCAGACTTGAGGACTTCTGTAACTGCTTGAATCGTCTTATCGTCGATACGAGGTGGTGAAAATGGAATTGTTCTCATGGAGTGCGAAAGTATAAAAGTTAATAACTTATCTTAAACGAGTGGTGTAATAATAATTAAACAGGATATTTGTCGGCGGAAAGACTAAACCAAAGCTTTACAAAGTTGTCTTTACCTGAATACACCTGTTTATAATGAAGAATTTTCTTTTTGCTGCTATAGTTCTTTTTATTTCTCAAATTTCTTTCGCACAACCTCCTGGTCGTGGACGTGGAGCAGAGCCTATTAATGGAAGAGTTTATGGGAAAATTACTGATGATCAAAAATCGCCTGTTGAATATGCAATCATAAAGGTGATGAAAAAAAATGTGATATCAGCGGATAGTATCTCTTATGAGTTAGTCAACGGTGCGCTGTCTGCAAGTAACGGGGATTTTTCGGTGGATAAAGTTCCTACCAATATCCCATTAGTGGCTATTGTTGAGTTAATTGGTTTTGAAAAAACAGAAATAGAATTCACTTTGACGCGGAGTCCAGGTTCAATGGTTTTGGAAAAGGACTTGGGCAATATTCGACTTCTTGCTGGAAAGCTTACGAAAGAAATTGTGATCGAGGGTGAAACGGATGCGTTTCGTTTAGAATTTGATAAACGAGTGTACGAAGTGGATAAAAACCCCATGAATGCTGGAGGTACTGCTGAGGATGTTTTAAGAAATATTCCATCAGTTCAAGTAGATATTGATGGTAATGTATCTATGAGAAATGCTTCACCACAAATCTTCGTCGACGGTCGCCCTACCACTCTCACTATTGATCAGATTCCCGCGGATGCCATTCAACGTATTGAGATCATTACAAATCCAAGTGCAAAATTTGACGCGAGCGGGGGCGGTGGTGGAATCATTAACGTTGTTATGAAGCATAATAGATCTACCGGCTATAATGGAAGTATTAGAGCAGGTATCGATAAGCGTGGACGAGCAAATGGAGGTTTTGATATAAACGTGCAAGAAGGAAAATTGAATTTTTTCGCAAATGGGAACGTGAATATTCGAAGAAGTTTGAGCACGGGGGAAACCACTCGACAGGACTTTACTACTGATCCGAATACAACATTGTTTCAATCTCAGAACAACAATAATAACGGATATTTTGGTAGTGGTAAAGTTGGTTTTGACTGGTTTGTAGATAATAGAAATACATTAACCTTTTCTCAGTCATTCACTAGAGGTGAGTTTGCTCCTGAAGACTATTTAGAAACTACTACAGATACAATAACCAATGAAGGTACGTTTCCATTAAGCTTTTACTATAGAACTAGCACCACAGAGCGTCAATTTGAAAACTGGGGTTCTAGTATGTTGTATAAGCATCTTTTTGCAAAAGAAGGTGAAGAGCTTACTGCTGATATCAATTTCAATATGATTAATAGTTCATATGTTGGAGATTATGGAAACTATTACAGTGGTGGATTTAATTCTATACAAAGGCAATTGGGCTCAGGTGATCAAATTTTGATTACTAGCCAATTGGATTATCAAACTATTTATAAAGAAAAATTTAAAGTAGAAGCTGGAGTTAGAGGGGCTATTCGAGATTTTGCAAGCACTTACTCCAACTTTAATTTGATCAATGAAGAATATGTAGATATTTCTGCTCTCGGAGTAAATTATCGTTTTATTGACCAAGTTTATGCTGCGTACACCAATGTTGCGCGTGATGGAGAAAAGTGGAAAACACAGTTTGGTCTTCGTGCAGAAAGTAGTGATTACAAAGGTGAATTATTGGACACCAATGTGACCTTTGCAAACAGTTTCCCAATTAGTCTTTTCCCTTCTGCTTTCATAACTCGGGTTTTAAATGAGAAGCAAGATGTTCAGTTGGCTGTGAGAAGAAGCGTAAATCGTCCAAGTTTTATGCAATTGATTCCATTTACCGATTACAGCGATTCGCTTAATGTGTCAAGAGGTAACCCTTCACTAAAACCAGAATTTACAAATAGTGCAGAGCTTTCCTATCAGTATTTGATCAATAAAAAGAATACGTTTATTGCAACTGTCTATTACCGCTATACCTCTAACACGACCATTCGCTATCTGTCGAATGAATACAGTGAAATTCTTGAAAGAGATGTAGTAGTAAGCACTTATGCAAACGCGACGAATAGTCAGTCCTCAGGTCTTGAAATTGTGCTGAAGAATAACTTTACGAAATGGCTTGA
>JAIXWP010000055.1 GCA_027491215.1 Flavobacteriales bacterium
CTCGCGTTTTGGATTGAAGACCCGCTTCTTTCCGATGAAACCATTCTCACACCAACAGCAGTAGTATCAGCGCCATCCACATTCTATTTGGTAGATGAGAATGATTGTGGTGTTGATACTGTTTCCGTTTTAGTTGATGTTTTTGAAATAAACACGGCAATTAGCGAGGACGAAAGCATATGTATAGGTTCGTCTGTAGATCTAGAAGCCACGGGCGGTGCGGCTTATGTGTGGACTCCGGGCTTGTATTTGAACACAAATACCGCAGCGGTTGTCAGTAGTACACCAACCGAAACGATTACTTATAATGTTGAGATCACGACCGCTGATAATTGTTTGACGTCAGAAGACGTGACTATAACAGTTGATGCGCAAGGTATCGGCGGACTCGTATATGATACCATTACGATTTGCTTTGGAAACAATGTGGCACTTCAGGCACAGCCCGCGAACAGTTATTTATGGACACCGTCGAACACCTTGTCGAGTGCTGTAATTAGCAACCCTATAGCGACGCCAACAACGACCACCACTTATTCCGTTCTACTCACAAACGCATGTGCTCAAGGAACAGACGAGGTAACTATTGAAGTAATTCCACCTGCCGCAGTAGCAGAGGGCGGGGGAGTTATTTGTGATGGAGGAAGTATTTCTGCCTATGGCTTTGGTGGTGTAGAGTATAGATGGGAGCCACAGAATTTAGCCTTCCCATTTGACAATGATTCTACCACACTCTCACCAACAGAAACAACCACATTTACGCTTTATGTCATTGATGAAAATGGATGTGGGTCTACCGCGACTGTGGATGTCTTTATACTAGACTCTCCGCAGCCTTTCGCTGGTCCTGATATGTCATTTGAATATCCCGATCGTGTGCAGCTAATCGGAAGTGCATTTACCAACACCTACCAATGGTATCCTTCGACAGGCTTGAGCTGCACGAATTGCTTATTTCCATTTGCACAGCCATTGGAGCCCACCTATTATGTTTTGGAAGTTATATCCGACGAGGGTTGTGTTGGAAGAGACTCAGTATTGGTGACCCCTTATTTCCCAATATGGGTTCCGAATACGGTTACAGCCGATAACGATGGTGTCAACGATGTTTTCCGTGCAATTGGTCAAGACATAAAAGGGTTTCATATCTTGATATTCAATCGTTGGGGCGAATTAATATTTGAATCTCGAGATATTAATGAGCCATGGGTTCCTGGTTTGAATGGCTATTACGTTCAAGACGGGACATACCAATGGATTATTGAATATGATTCTATTGATCGCAGAAAGCGATTAGTTGGCCATGTGAATGTATTGAGGTAAGACCTCAAACATTATCTTTGCTGCATGGCATACGAAAATTTACTATTATCACAGAAGGACACAGTTCTTACCATCACGATTAATCGTCCAGATCAATTAAATGCGCTTAATAAAAACACCATTGAGGAGTTGAATAAGGCATTGGCATTGGCCGATGTGAATCCAGAAGTGCGAGTTATTATCTTGACTGGTTCAGGTGAGAAAGCTTTTGTCGCAGGTGCAGACATTAAAGAGTTTGCAGCATTTAGCGTAGAAGAAGGTCGTATGCTCAGCCGCAGAGGTCAAAAGCTTTTGTTTGATTTTGTAGAAAACATGAGCAAGCCAGTTATTGCAGCGGTGAATGGTTTTGCATTGGGCGGAGGTCTAGAGTTGGCCATGAGTTGTCACATTCGTGTTGCGAGCGACAATGCTAAAATGGGTCTTCCAGAAGTATCGTTGGGAGTAATTCCAGGCTATGGCGGAACACAGCGTTTGACGCAGCTTGTGGGCAAAGGAAAGGCGATGGAAATGATTGCCACTGCCGGAATGATCCCAGCAACAGAGGCGTTAGATTGGGGTTTAGTGAATCATGTAGTTCCAGCTGCAGAGTTGATAGCGAAGTGTGAAGAGATCGCTGGTAAGATCACGAAAAACTCTCCATCCGCAATTGCATCCGCTTATAGAGCCATTCTTTCAGGTTTTAAGAAAAATGCTGTTGGATATGAAGCCGAGATCAAGGAGTTTGGCCTCTGCTTCGGTACAGAAGATTTCAAAGAAGGAACAGGAGCTTTCATGGAGAAAAGAAAGCCAACATTTACAGGAAAATAATGTCGATTCAAGTCATCAATAAGTCGGGGTTCCCGTTACCGAAGTACGAAACGGAACACTCGGCGGGCATGGATTTACGTGCAAATATTGAAGAGCCAATTTCGATTGAGCCACTTCAAAGAGCTCTGGTTCCGACGGGTTTGTTCATTGCCTTAGAACCAGGAACAGAAGCTCAGATTCGTCCGCGAAGCGGATTGGCATTTAAGCAAGGACTTACTGTACTCAATTCTCCGGGCACTATCGACGCAGACTACAGAGGAGAGATCAAAGTATTATTGGTGAATCTGTCATCAGAGGTGCAGGTGATACAATCCGGCGATCGTGTGGCTCAGATGGTTATTGCTCGATATGAGCGCGCCTCTTTGATTCAAGTGGAGATACTGGATGAAACAGCCCGAGGCGAGGGTGGTTTTGGCAGCACAGGAAAGAAATAATTCCCCGTTCTATTGTTCATTACTCGTTAGCGCAACCTTCAGGATTTAAGGTTGTAGTGCTTTCCTTTGTCTATTGCTAACTTGTAATATGAAAATAATTGTCCCTATGGCGGGTATGGGCAAGCGCCTCCGCCCACATACTTTAACCACTCCCAAACCACTCCTTCCTATAGCTGGAAAACCTATTGTACAAAGGCTTGTAGAAGACATCGTTGCTATTAGCGACCAGAAGGTAGATGAAATTGCCTATGTCGTTGGCCGATTTGGGGAAGCTGCCGAAAAACACTTGATTGAGGTTGCAGAGAAACTTGGGGCAAAAGGCACGATACATTATCAAGATGAAGCACTCGGTACAGCGCATGCAATTTTGTGTGCGGCATCTGCTCTTGAAGGCCCCGTTACTGTGGCTTTCGCAGACACTCTATTCAAAGCAGATTTCAAATTAGATACATCTAAAGACGGTGTGCTTTGGGTACAAAAAATAGATGACCCAAGACAGTTTGGTGTTGTAATCGTTAACGGTGAAGGTGTGATCACAGAATTCAAAGAGAAGCCGCAAGAATTTGTATCAGACCTTGCAATGATTGGTATTTATTATTTCAAAGATGGAGGAGCGTTGAAAAGCGAGCTTCAATATTTGATTGATAACAACATCACCAACAGTGGGGAATATCAGTTACCAGATGCGTTGCGTAACATGGTGAGCAAAGGAGCAAAGTTTGCGCCCGGCACCGTTCAAGACTGGATGGACTGTGGTAATAAAGACGCCATGATCGACACGAATCACAAAGTTTTGGGATACACTCAACAGTCTTTAACGATTCCAACATCCGCAAAAGTTGAAAACAGCGTTATCCTTGAGCCTTGTTATATCGGTGAAGGAGCAATCATTACAAACTCAGTGGTTGGGCCGCACACTTCAATAGGAAGTGGCGCGACTGTATCAAACTCAGTAGTGAAAAATTCGATCTGTATGAGTCATTCAAAAATCACGAATGGGATTTTGATTGATTCAATGGTTGGAAATTACGCTATTGTTGAGCCTTCGGCACAGGTATTGAACTTAGGAGATTATTCTATTTCAAAATAAATATTGAGAACACATTTCACATTTATCGCGCTTGCATTGGTCATTCTGGTTTCTTGTTCGAAGAACAAGGACACAGCTTCGGGTACTCCTAAATCGGGCGACTCAAGCCTAGAGCCGGATCAAATCAAGCCGAAAGTCGACACCCGTTTTCAAGAATTATTTTTTCAAGCACAGTTACAAAAGTCGAAAGGGGAAATTGAAAAAGCGTACAAAAGCTTTTTAGAATGTCTTGCTATTTCGCCAGATGAACCTGCTGTAAATTATGAGGTTGCGCGCATTGAGCGATCAGTATTTATGAATGCAACTGCTGCTGCTCCTCGTATCAAGAAAAGCATTGAACAAGCACCTAAGAATGCTTGGTATCATCGTTTGCAAGGTGAGATTTATATGGACCTTGCGAAGTTTGATCTAGCCGCAAAGTCATTCAAGTTATGTTACGAGTACAATCCAAATGATCAGAATGCACTTTATGATCAAGCATCAGCATTGATTGCGGCAAATAAAATCAAAGAAGCAATTGCTGTTTATGATGAGTTAGAAAAGAATGTCGGCGTCTATGAGGAGTTGAGCTATCGCAAACATGAGATGTTTGTTCAACTTGGTGATATGGATAGAGCAGGTGAGGAGTTGGAAAAGCTCGCTGCAGCAAACCCAATGGAGGCAAGGTATTGGGGAGTTGTTGCTCAGTTTTATTCTCGCAGTAACAAACCAGAAAAAGCTAAAGTTGCGTTGGAAAAAATGGTGAAGGCTGATCCTGAAAATGGACTGGTTCACTATCAACTCAGTGAGTTTTATGCGATGGAAGGGGACGATAAACGCTCTTTCGAGGAGTTGAAAAAAGCGTTTGGCACAACCGATCTAGTCATTGATCAAAAGATCATGGTGCTTATGAAGTACTATCAATTGACCGAGACTAATGCGAATTTTATACCTCAAGCATACGAGTTGATTGACATCATGATTGGAGTGAACAAAAGCGAGGCGAAGGCTTACTCCATTAAAGGGGATTTTTTATATAGAGACGCAAGAGACAATGAAGCTTTGGCGGCATTCACAAAGGCGATTGAGCTTGATGCAACGAAGAGTCAATTATGGGAACAAACTTTAAGCATTCAGTTGAGTTTAGGAAAATATGCTGAGCTTGTTCAATATGGTGAAAGGGCGACTTCACTTTTCCCCAATAATCCAATGTTTTACTTGTACTATGGTTTTGGATTAGAACGTAGCAACAAAACAGAGGACGCCATTTATCAATTCAATATTGGTAAAGAACTGGTGATTGAAAACCCATTGTTGCTAGCACAGTTTTATTCTTCACTTGGCAGCGCATACAATAAAATCAAAGACCATGTGAAGTCGGATGAGGCATATGATAAGGCGCTTGTGTTTAATCCAAATGATGCGTTTACATTAAACAATTACGCGTATTATTTATCCTTGAGAAAGGTGAAGTTGGAAAAAGCTGCGATAATGAGCAAACAAGCCGTAGATCGTGAGCCGAGTAATCCTTCTTTCTTGGACACATATTCGTGGATTTTATTCCAGCAACAGAAGTACACAGAAGCTTTGATCTGGATTGAAAAAACCATACAGTACGACCCTAAACCAAGCGGTGAAGTGTTGGAGCATTATGGAGATATATTGTATAAAAATGGAAATGTGCAAGGAGCGGTTGATAAGTGGATGGCAGCGCAAGAAGTGGGTGGGGGTTCTGATAAACTGATAAACAAAATAACTTCGAAAAGCCTCGAATGATCTCTTCTAAAAATAATAGTTACAACAGTCATTTAGGAGGAGTTATTCTCATCCTATTGGTGTTTTTCACCCTTGCGTTTACAAGTTGTAAGTCTTCCAAGTCGACAGCAACAGTGGACCCCATTAAGGACCGTTCAGCTGGTTATCTTCTGAAGCGCTACGAGCGCAACCGATTTGAATACGATTGGATGGGAATGAAGTTAGATGTGGATTTCAAAAAATTAGGAGAGACCACAGGATTCAAGGCCAATATTCGAATGAAAAAGGATAGCGTAATATGGATCTCTATTTCACCAGCATTAGGCATTGAGGTTTTTAGAGTATTGATAACACCAGACAGCCTGAAGTATGTCAGTAAGCTTCCAGATGACAAATATTATTATGCAGAGCCGTTTGATAGATTAACTGAGTTAGCGCGCGTCGATTTGGATTTTGAAATGTTACAAGAACTGCTAGTCGGAAATGCGATTGGTCTAGAAAAGGATGAGGGGAAATTTCGCACAAGCATAGACAGCAATCAATACCTACTTGTTTCGAAATACAAGCGCAGAGTGCGTCGTGTTGTTGGTGTAGACGACAGAAAACTTTCTCCTACAGACACTATCATTGTTAATCCAAACGACCCTCGCTATCAACGCACTGTGCGCAAGGCAGAGGATGAGAACTTGATTGTTTCTCGTTATTGGTTGGACCCTGCAAATTTCAAATTAGTACACTCGATTTTCAATGACCTCATCAATCAACGCACGGTAGAAATTATTTACGAGGATTTCAAAGAAGAAAACGAACAGACCTACCCTACTCGTTGTGTGCTCGATGTGAAAGAGGCGGGAAATCAACAACAAATCGAGTTTAGAACCGTTCGTATTGCCACCGATAAAACCTATGAGTTTCCTTTCGAAATACCAGAGGATTTAGAGAGAAAAATCACACCCTAGCCATGCGTAAAAACCGACTAATTGTAATTGTTACTTCCTTGTTCTTGATAGCAGGAGTGAGTGTTCTGACCTTTTCTCCAAGCTTCGGACAAGGGAAAAAGGAAGAGCTACAAAAGCAGAGAGATGATTTGAACGCGAAGATTGCATTGACCAAAAAACTGATCAATGAATCGGAGTCAAATCAAAAAGTGACAAGCAGTCAATTGTCTATTTTGAATGAGCAGTTGAAATATAGAGAGCAATTGCTTCGCAACATTAACAGCGACATTTCTGGGATTGAAAAGGAAATAGGAAGTAAGGAGTCGAATATCAACTCGCTTAACTCATCGATGGATCATTTGAAGAAGGAGTATTCTCAAATGGTGCTGCAGGCCTACAAGAACAGGTCTTCTTATGACAAGCTCATGTTTATTTTTTCTTCAAAAAACTTTAACCAGGCGATTAAGCGATTGAAGTTGACACAGCATTATGCTGAGGTGAGAAAAAGACACGTAGATGAAATTGTTTCTATAAAGGCATCAATTTCTCAAAACATCAGCGCGCTTCAGCAAGATAAACAACAGAAAGAAAGCTTGGCTACCGCTAAGGTGAAAGAGAAGGAGGAGATTAACAAGAACAAGCAAGACCAACAGTTGAAGTTAACATCACTTCAGAAGGAAGAGAAGAAGCTTCGTGAGCAGCAGAAGAAACAAGAGCAGGATAGAAAGAAACTTGCGGCAAAGATTGAAGAGATTATTAGAAAGGAGATAGCGGAAGCTGCTCGTAAGGAGAGAGAGAAGGAGGAGGCAGAAGCGAAGAGTGCTGCGAAGGCGGGCAACACTTCAGGAGCTAAACCACCCGTTGAGAACACCTCTAAGAAGCCCAATATATCTGCCGCTCCAGAAGTGGTTGCATTGAACAAAGACTTCGAAAACAACAAAGGAACTTTGCCTTGGCCTGTTTCCGCGGGAGTGATTACTCAGCGATTCGGTAAGCATCCTCACGCAAGTATTGCAGGAGTGGAAGTAAACTCGAATGGTGTTGATTTCGCTACGGAGAAGGGCGCTTCTGTGCTAGCAGTATTTGAAGGAAAGGTGACAAGCATCTTTAATATTCCGGGAGCAGGTCAAAACGTGATTGTAACACACGGCTCATATAAAACTGTTTACTCTGGCCTTAGTGAGGTAAATGTTGCTGTTGGAGATAAGGTAAGTATCAAACAAAAGATTGGAAATATCATGTATGATGGCGATGAATATTTGCTCCACTTTGAAGTCTGGAAAGTAAATTCTGAAACAGGTGTAGCGCAGAATCCAGAGGCTTGGATTAAGAAGCGCTAATGGTTCGATTTCCCTGAAGACCACCACTGTGGATGATCAGTGCTTTTTCGAAAACATGATTTTTTTCAATTTCTAAAAAAGCTTTGAAGAGTTTGCCTGTGTACACTTTGTCTAATGGCAAGTCAAACTGCGCTTTTTGATTTGCAATAAAATCTTCTAATTCCGGCGTTGTTTTGGCATAACCGCCAAAGTGAAAATCTTCGTGAAACACCACGTTTTTCAACACTTCCGAAGCTGCTTCATCGTCCATTAAGAAGTATTTTATCAAATCAAACATTTGTTGCTTCATCCCCCCACCCTTAAGTGCAGACACCACATGTAAAGTTTGATGTGGCTTCAACGAAAGTGCTAGGCCTGAAGCCATTGTGCCAGTACCGGCGCTGCAAAAAACATCTGAATAAACACTGTCTTCAGAAGCTAAAATTTCCATGCATCCATTTACACCCAAGAAATTTGCACCTCCTTCTGGGATGATAAACGAAGGACCGAAAGTATCGAAAACCCAGATCTTGAAATCTTCGGTAGCCTTGTGGGCGTAAGCATCACGAGTAATATACTCCACTTGTGCGCCCCAATTTATGATGTCTTGCAAAGTCGGGCTAAGTGCTTGGGGCTCTTCACCTCTGATTAATGCGATTAATTGAAGATTGTTTTCTTTGCAAGCCCATGCGGCAGCATGCAAGTGATTGCTATATGCACCACCAAAAGTTACGATGCGTTCAACACCCAAGTGCTTCGCTTGCTCAATGTTGTATTTTAATTTGAAGAATTTGTTGCCGCTAACGATGGGGTGTAGCAAGTCAAGTCGTTTGACATCCGCGTTTTTTGAGGATTTCCATCGCATATTTTTCATTTTGCAAAAATCAACAATTCATGTTGAATAAACTTTATGAGCTATTATTTGTTTAATCAATGATTGTTCAAATTTGGGCCAGCATTGTGATGAAAGAGAACGAACCAGAACTTAACGAATCTAACTTCGATCCTGCCGCGGACTATTACTACAGTCCGGAGGGGTATATCGTTTTTACAGAGAAGTATCATTTGAAGAGAGGTCACTGTTGTCAAAGTGGCTGTAAGCATTGCCCATATGGTTTTGATAAGAAAACCGGCAAGTTCAAGAAGTAATTATTCCCTTACTTTTGCTCTATGTTAACGGCCCAACAACCACTTACTAAAGAGGCGCTACGCGCATCTATTCAACAAGAATTTTCCGCTCTTTATCCTGAGATGCCTTACTTCAACCCGGAAGTAAATCGCGCTCCTAAGAGAAAGGAGATACTCACCCCTTCTGAGAAAAAACTAGCAGTAAGGAACGCACTGCGTTATTTCGACGCGTCTCAGCATGCTGAGCTTTCAAAGGAGTTTGCGGCTGAGTTAAATACCTATGGTCGTATTTACATGTATCGCTACATGCCGGATATCGAAATAAAGGCACGCCCTATCGAATGGTATCCCGCAAAGTCACAGCAAGCTGCTGCGATTATGCTCATGATTCAAAACAATTTGGATCATGCAGTGGCACAACACCCTTATGAGTTGATTACTTATGGTGGAAATGGCGCGGTTTTCCAAAACTGGGCGCAGTATAGATTAGTGATGAAGTACCTGTCGGAAATGACAGATGATCAAACTCTCGTAATGTACAGCGGCCATCCACTGGGTCTATTCCCTTCTCATAAGGATGCGCCGAGAGTGGTGGTAACCAATGGTATGATGATTCCCAATTACAGCAAGCCAGATGATTGGGAAAAATTCAACGCTCTTGGTGTTACACAATATGGGCAGATGACTGCGGGATCGTATATGTATATCGGTCCGCAAGGAATTGTGCATGGCACCACGATTACAGTTATGAACGCTGCACGTATGACCCGAGCGAAGCGAGGTGATCATTCTGTGCAAGATCTTCCTGCGAAAGGACTCTTGTTTATTACAGCCGGATTAGGGGGAATGAGCGGAGCTCAGCCAAAAGCAGCGAATATCGCAGGATGCGTGTCGGTTACTGCAGAAGTGAATCCTAAAGCGGCACACAAACGTCATGATCAAGGATGGGTGGATGAGATATATTCGGATGTAAATGAGACTGCCACTCGCGTGCAACAAGCGCTTGCTAATAATGAAACAGTAAGTATTGCCTATGTAGGCAATATCGTGGATATATGGGAAACATTTGATTCACGCGGAATCAATGTTGATTTGGGTAGTGACCAAACATCTTTGCACAACCCATGGGCCGGCGGTTATTATCCAGCAGGCTACAGTTATGAAGAGAGCAATGACATGATGGCAAATGATCCAGAGGCCTTCAAGGTTGCTGTTCAAGCCTCATTGAGAAGACACGCTGCTGCAATCAATAAACATGCAGCTAAAGGCATGTATTTCTTTGACTATGGAAACGCCTTTCTTCTAGAGTCTTCGCGCGCTGGGGCGGATGTCATGGATGATCAGAAGCTCAACTTCAAATATCCAAGTTATGTTCAAGATATCTTGGGTCCGATGTGTTTTGACTATGGCTTTGGGCCATTCCGTTGGGTATGCTGTTCAGGAAGCGCGGATGATTTGGAAAAAACAGATCGTATCGCAGAGCGTGTATTGACTGAATTGAAAAAGGATGCTCCCGTAGAAATTCAGCAGCAAATGGCTGACAACATTCGATGGATACAGGAGGCTAAGCAGAATAAATTAGTAGTTGGTTCTCAAGCACGCATATTGTATGCAGATGCGTTAGGAAGAATGATGATTGCGAAAGCATTCAATGATGCTATTAAAGCAGGTGAGATCGGCACGGTAGTGCTTGGTCGCGATCACCACGATGTTTCAGGAACGGATTCCCCTTATCGCGAGACTTCAAATATTTATGATGGCTCTAGCTTCACAGCGGATATGGCAGTGCAAAATTTTGTGGGCGACGCCTTCAGAGGAGCAACATGGATCAGCTTGCACAATGGCGGCGGTGTTGGTTGGGGAGAAGTAATCAATGGTGGATTCGGAATGGTACTCGATGGAAGCGCAGATAGCGAGCGTCGATTGATGAGCATGTTGCATTGGGACGTTAACAATGGCATCGCAAGAAGATCGTGGGCGAGAAATAAAGAGGCCATCTTTGCTATTGAACGAGCTATGGAAATGGAGCCTAAACTAAAAGTGACCGTTCCTCGTTTAGTAGACGATTCGTTATTAGACCAATTATTTTAACATTATTAAACAATATTAAAAACCCCGCCTAAGGCAGGGTTTTTTGTTGAATATGCTTTTGTAACACCTCATTTTTCAAGGTGTACAATTCACCCCTCGATTTTGACAATTGGAAACGTTATGCACCACATATCGTTTCCAATTGAACAATCTCGTTATACTTTTGGTCTGTCAACCAAAGGTTATTCTATGCCAGTTTTTTTACAACGATTCATTAATTCAGCGGTGTTTGTTTTGACGCTTGTTTTAAGCGCGTCGAGTCAAGTAGTGCGCCCATCGTTAAGCGTTGGATTTATGAATGGAGGCAGAGCGACCACATCTAATTTTTATTTCAAGAGCGGCCTTTCAGCGAGTGTTACCGCGTTTATAAATACGGTGAATCCTAAGATTACGCCTGGTTTTTCAATAGGCGTAGAGCGTTTGGACAGTGAAACATTAATTCCTGTAGGCCTTGAATATCAAGTCCTTTTATCAGACAAAGCACACACAGGGTTTCTCACTATTGGTGGCGGATACGCATTTGCTGCTAAGAATGAAGAGTACGAAAACTCCGACGGGTTTGACTACCAAGGAGGCGCATTTTTCAATCCTGGATGGGGTTATAGATGGACGTTGAATAGCGGTGACCACCTTTTTGTTGCAATAAAATACAAACATCAGTTTATGAAAACAGAGTTTCATTCTCAAGGGATGGATGTTTTCACAGACCGATACAATTACATGTTACTTCATTTTACAACGGGGATAATTTTTTAACTATGAAAAAAATTGTATTTCTCCTGTTCTCTCTCCCTTTGATTTTTACGGCAAGCTATGCCCAAGTGGAAGCATCTGTTCCGTCAGGTTTCTACACCAATGATTTACAAGTGCTTCTTCATAATGCTTTAGGTAATGGAAAAATTCATTACACGCTGGATGGAAGTCGACCTGACACATCGAGCGTGGTCTTTGAAGGTCCAATTGCGATTTATCAAGGACAGCGAAGCGCCTCGCTGAGTTATGTCCCCACTGGTGAAGAATGGGTACGACCTGAAGGGCTTGTATATACAGGTACGACATTGCGGGCGGTTGTTATTGATGACAACGGCAATCGCAGTGATGAGGCCACATTTACCTATTTCATTCATCCATTTCAAGAAGGAAAATATCCAATAGACAGAGTGGCACTTACGGTGGACTCTATTGATTTTTTTGGAAATGAAACGGGCATTTATGTAGAAGGAACCAACGATGTATTCAACTTCTATCAAGGGGGCGATGAATGGGAGCGTCCGCTCTATTTTGAATTGTTTAATAGCAGTGGAGATTTAGAGTTTTCACAGTCGCTTGGGGCTCGCATCCATGGACGTAGTTCGCGTACAGCATCGCAGAAATCGTTGAGATTGTATGCGAAGTCAGACTATGGGAGCCCATTTATTTTTCATCCGATTTTTGGTGAGGACCACGATGTGCAGGCCTTCAAAAGAGTGATACTGCGCGCGCCGGATAGGCTTTTTACAAAAGCTTTATTCATTGACAATATCATCAACGCTTCCATTTCGAATTTGGAGGTGGATAATATGGAATCGCGCCCTGTTGCGGTTTTTATCAATGGCGAGTATTGGGGAGTTCAATCATTGAGAGAAAGACATGACGAGCAATACGTGCGTATCAAGCACGGCATAGACCCCGATGATGTGGATGTTGTGGGTTGGGACCGCGGTCCAGAAGTGTCAGCCGGAGACAATGAGGCGTTTGATACATTGATGGAATTTCTTCAATCAACCGACTTTGCGGGACCAAACGCCTTATCAGAGCTCGAGAAGCGCATTGATCTTCCATCGTTTATTAAAGTGGTTGGTACCAATATTTTCTTCGCAAACGAAGACTTTCCAAACAACAATCTACGCATGTGGAGAAAGCGGAGCTACGGACAGAAGTGGAATTTCTTCTACTATGACTGCGATGCGTGCATGCGCGACTACGAGATCAATAGTTTTGAATATTATAGAAGCGAGCGAAATGACGGAAACCCCGTGTCGCTGATATTAAATAGAATGCTAGATGAACCTGCTTTTCAGGCGAAGTTGAGCGCTTTTCTATTCGAAATGATGAGCAGTAATTTTAGTAAAAACGAATTATTAGCGCGGGCAACAGAGTACCGAAACCTATATGCACCGCTGGTTTCAGAGCACATTAAACGTTGGAATCATCCGAATGACGTGAATGATTGGAATGCAGCACAAGAGGATTTAAACTCATTTATCATTCATCGAGAAGCATTTTTATCAAAGCATATTCAGGAAACGCTGATTAAGCCATTTGGTGTGTACCCCAATCCTGTCAGTCAGCAAATGAACTTAGAGTTTCTAGAAAGTTATGAGAATAGTCTGTTTGAAGTGGTGATTCACGATATGATGGGCAAGCGATACGAGGTAAACGTTTCCGAGCTTTCCCCTAAGCTCTATAATATTGACTTTTCTCAGCTAAATCAAGGGTTATACATTCTACAGGTTTCTATTGGTGGGGCATATTATTTTGAGCGAGTTACCAAGCTTTAAGTCGGATCAAGCCATTCATTGGGCATGATTTTCCATTCACCCCCCAAAAACGACAATTCATCATTTCTCACAAATTTTAAGGAAACGATTTTAAATAATTTTGTTTCCATATAGAATTTCAGTATTATCTTTGCGCCCGCAATGGAAGAAAAAGGAATAAAAATCATACAAGGAGCCACGAAGGTTTTCATGCAATATGGAATCAAGAGTGTCAATATGGATGACATGGCAAGGCACTTGGGCGTCTCAAAGAAGACCATTTACCTTTATGTAAAGGACAAGGAAGAGTTGCTTAGCAAATCGATCTTGGGGTATTGTGATATTGAAGATCAGCAAATGCGTGAGATTTCCGAAAAGGGATTAAACGCCATTGATGAGAGCTTGGAGATCATGAAAATGGTGTCAAGCATGTTGCAGAATATGCATCCCTCCATTGTTTATGATATGGAGAAATATCACCCAGAACTTTTTTCACAACTCAAAGAAGCGAGAGAAAAGGCCATTTATACTTCTATGTATGACAACATGAAGAAAGGCCAGAAGGATGGGTTGTATCGCAAGGATTTTAACCCAGAAATTATCTCTCCACTTTACATGTCTCATGTCAATGTGTTGTTGAATCAGCACTTGTTCCCATTTACAAAATGGAAATTGAGCGAGCTCTATAAAGAAAGCTTTGTGTATCACATCAGGGGTATTGCTAGCACGAAAGGCTTGGAATATCTCAAGGAAAAAATAAAACATATTAAATAACTAAACCATTTATGGAATCCCGACAACAACCGAAGTTCTTTCGGTTTTACAATCACAAGAGTCCTTTCAAGGCGCTATTGGTGATGCTGGTGTTTTCGGCGAGTGCAAGTTTGTCCTCTGGGCAAACAGATCTCAGCTTAGCACAGGCACATGAATACGCGTTGAAAAATGCGGCTTCAGTAAAAACAGCAAAGTACGATGCAGAGGTGGCTCAACTTCAAACAGAAGAGCTTATCGGCATTGGTCTTCCGCAAATCAGCGGTAGCATTCAGTATCAAAACTTCATCACGCTTGCAACGCAGGTGGTTGATGGTAGTTTCTTTGGTGCACCTGGACAAGAATTGCGACTGCAGTTTGGTACACCACATAACATGACGTTGGGCCTATCTGCTTCACAGCTATTGTTTGACGGTTCATGGCTAGTCGGCCTGCAGGCAAGCAAGGCATATGCTGAATTGCAAAGGAAGAATCTTTCGAAATCAGAAATCGAAATCAAACTTCAAGTTTCACAAGCCTATCACTTGGCGCTTGTTGGAGCAAAGCGAGTGGAATTGCTCAATCAAACAAAGGCTGTTCTTTCGCAAATGCTTGATGAAACAAAGAAGTTTTATGATGCAGGATACGTTGAGGAGCAGGATGTAGATCAACTTCAATTGTCGTTGAATGAAATTGAAAATGGTATTGTTCAAGCGGAGACAGGTGTTCGTTTGTATAAAGAAGTATTGAAGTTTACGATTGGCATGCCACTTCAAGAAGAGATCAATTTAACGGACAAGTCTGAAGACCTTATTATAGCAGGTGATCCAGCAGGTGCGACGTACGCTGCAGAAAACAGCATTGATGTGCAGTTGACACAAAATGGATTGGTGATGCAAGAACTGAATTTGAAGAATCAGAAAGCAAAGTTTTTACCAAATGCTGGTTTATTCTACAATTTGCAATCACAAGCACTTCGTCAAGAGTTTAACTTCTTCGACACATCAAAGCCTTGGTTTGCGCCACAGCTGTGGGGTTTCCAAATCAACGTTCCCATCCTAAGTGGAGGCAGTAAAATGAAGTCTGTGCAAAAGGCAAAAGTTGAAGTACAGCGAATGAAAGACATGTTAGAGGTAGCAAAGAATGGAGCAAGCTTGGAATACAGTAAAGCGAAGTTGGAATATGATGTTGCAATTTCTAATTATGACAACGCACAAAAGTCATTGGCTTTAGCGCAAAAGATTTTGGATAAAACCAATATTAAGTATAAGGAAGGTGTGTCATCTAGCATGGATGTGAGCATCTCTACAAACCAAGTACTATCAGCACAACAGACCCTTGCAAACGCGCTTCAATCCTTGATGGATGCGCAGGCAAAACTCAAAAAAGCACTCAACACACTATAATAGACACATCAAATGAAAAAGATATATTTCTCAATAATCGTTCTTCTCTTTTTAGCATCATGCGGAGAAGAAGACAAGAAAGCAAAGTTGGCAGAGTTGAAGAAGCAACATTCTGAACTTGCAGACGAAATCAAAGCCTTAGAAGCGGAGCT
Organism: Flavobacteriales bacterium; assembly: GCA_027491215.1. Taxonomy (GTDB): domain Bacteria; phylum Bacteroidota; class Bacteroidia; order Flavobacteriales_D; family Sanyastnellaceae; genus JAIXWP01. Next base: position 15,692 of record JAIXWP010000055.1, read on the forward strand.
CGCACTTTCAGACACTACTAAAGGAAAGCAAAAGGATATTCTTGTAGCAGCGATTTTACCGCAAGCATTCAAACATTATGTTGAAATTCAAGGAATAGTAGATGCAGATGAAAACGTGTCTATCATGCCTATGATGGGCGGTAACATCACAAAAATTTATGTGAATGAAGGTGATATAGTGAAGGTAGGACAAGTACTTGCTGAAGTAGACAATGAAATCTATGCTCGTCAGATCAACTCACTTCAACCACAATTGGCCCTAGCAACGGATATGTTCAATAGACAGCAGCGCTTATGGGATCAGAAAGTAGGAACGGAGATTCAGTACTTGCAAGCAAAGACACAAAAGGAGTCTATTGAAAAGCAAATCGAAACATTGCAAGAGCAATTGGATATGACACGTATCAAGTCGCCAATCAATGGTACAGTTGATTTAGTAAATACAAAGATTGGTCAATTTGTAGCTCCAGGAGCGCTTCCAGTTTTCCGAGTTGTAAACATGTCTAAATTGAAAGTGAGCGCAAACATTGCTGAAGCTTATGCAGGCAGTGTGAAGAAAGGAAATGAAGCGGTTGTTTACTTCCCTGACTTGAAGAGAGAAGCGGCATCGTCTATTTCATTCGTTGCTCGTGTGATTGATCCACTTACTAGAACATTTGTAACAGAAGCGACTATCACAGGAGAGAACTCAGATTTACATCCAAATATGATCGCGGTGTTGAAGGTAGTTGATTACGCTGCAACAGACGCCCTATTGGTTCCTGTAAACTTGATTCAGAAATCAGAAGCACAATCGTTTGTATTTATCGCTAAAGAAGAGAACGGAAAGAAAATCGCGCGCAAAATGCCGGTTACTGTAGGATACATCTTTGATGGTAAAGCACAAATCACACAAGGATTGAATGCCAATGATTTGTTGATCGTAACTGGTGCTAGCGATTTAGCAGATGGTCTTGAGATCAAATATTAATTCCATAAATCAAGAATAAAATATGGAAAAGTTTAAAGAATTTAAGCCCACCAGTTGGGCCATAGATAACAAGACCACCGTTTATCTCATCACGATTTTCATTACGTTGATGGGTATCGCGTCTTACCGCTCCATTCCAAAAGAGCAGTTTCCTGACATCGTAATTCCTACGATTTACATCCAAACTATTTTGCCAAGTACATCTCCTCAGGATATGGAAAACTTGGTGACAAAGCCACTTGAGAAGCAAATCAAATCGATTGCTGGTGTGAAGAAAATGACCAGCCAATCATTGGAGAATTTCTCTGTGGTAATGGTTGAGTTTAACACTGATGTAGAAGTGCCTATTGCGAAGCAAAAGGTTCAAGACGCAGTGGATAAGGCAGAAAGAGATCTCCCCAACGACCCATTGATGACGCAGTCTGTAATGGAGGTGGAGTTCTCAGAAATGCCGATTCTTTTCGTCAATATTTCTGGTGATTATGATCTAGCGAAGTTGAAGAAGTATGCGGATGATTTGAAAGATCGCATTGAAGGGTTGAAGGAAATTACTCGTGTAGATATCGTTGGTGCGTTGGATAGAGAAATTCAAATCAACGTGGATATGTACAAAGCGCAAGCGGCGAACATTACCATGATGGATATTGAAAACGCAGTGAAGTATGAAAACATGACCATCAATGGTGGTAATGTAGAGATCGACGACATGCAGCGTTCAATCAGCGTTTCAGGGGAGTTCAAGAGTGTAACACAAATTGAAAACCTCGTAATCAACGGTATGACTGGTGCTTCAGTTTATCTGAAAGATATCGCAGAAGTTCGTGATGGTTTTGCAGAGCAAGAGAGCTATGGTCGTTTGGATAATAAGAACGTTATCACCCTTAACGTTATCAAGCGTGGTGGTGAAAACTTGATTGAAGCATCCGACAAAATCTACGAGATCATCGATGAGATGGAGGCTACAGAGTTTCCAGAAAACTTAACGGTAAAAGTAACGGGTGACCAATCAGACGAGACGCGTATTACGCTGCACGATTTGATCAACACTATCATCATTGGATTCATCTTGGTGACCATCATTTTGATGTTCTTCATGGGGGTAACCAACGCGGTATTCGTGGGTCTTTCTGTTCCACTTTCGATGTTCATCGCCTTTATGATTTTGCCAGGCATTGGCTTCTCGTTGAATATGATTGTGCTCTTCGCCTTCCTGCTCGGATTGGGTATTGTGGTGGATGATGCGATTGTAGTTGTGGAGAATACGCATAGGATATATGATAATGGTAAGATGCCGATCAAAGAGGCGGCGAAACGCGCAGCTGGGGAGATTTTCCTACCTGTATTGTCTGGAACAGCAACAACACTTGCACCATTCGTTCCGTTAGCATTCTGGGGTGGTATCATTGGTAAATTCATGTTCTACTTACCGATTACCCTTATCATTACATTGACAGCATCTTTGGTGGTAGCATATATCATCAACCCAGTATTTGCGGTGGATTCTATGAAACCACACGAGCACACTCCGAATCCTGCAAAGCGCAAAAAATCATTTAGAATTACTACAATAGTATTACTTGCGTTTGCTTTGATATTCTACGTATCAGGTTCATTTGGTTTGGGTAATTTCTCGGTAACAATGTTGTTGTTGTATTTGCTATATCGTTTCGTTTTAGAGAAAGCAATTGCGAAATTCCAAAACAGCTGGTGGCCAAAAGTTCAGAATACTTACGCGCGTTTCTTGGGTTGGGCATTAGCTCGTCCAAAGACGATTATTGCAAGCACTATCGGTCTTTTGATATTGAGCATTGTAGTGACTGGAATTCGTCAACCCGATGTTGTATTCTTCCCGAAAGCCGATCCAAACTTTGTTTATGTGTATGCTACGCTACCTGTTGGAACTAAGCCAGCAGCGACCGACTCAGTGGCACGCATTATCGAAGAGCGAGTGTATGGTGTAATTGGAAAGGATAATCCATTGGTGAAATCTGTGATTACAAACGTAGCCGTAGGCGCGAATGAAGCACAAGATGACAGAGCACCATATCCTAACAAAGCGAAAGTGGGTGTGTCATTTGTGGGTTTTGCAAAACGTGATGGCGCGAGCACCGCTGACTACCTCGAAAAAATTCGTGAAGCAGTACAAGGCATTCCAGGTGTAGAAGTAGCAGTGGACCAAGAACAAAATGGTCCGCCGACCGCAAAGCCAATCAGTATTGAAATCAAAGGCGAAAACTTTGATGATTTGATTAACACATCACTTGATCTGAAACGTTTCCTTGATTCGCTTTCGATTGATGGAGTGGAAGAATTGAAGTCAGATCTTCAGTTGAACAAGCCTGAGGTGAAAGTGGATATCAATACAGAACGTGCAAACAGAGAAGGAATCTCTACAGCACAGATCGGTTCTGCATTGCGCACTGCAGTGTTTGGTTCTGAAGTTTCTCGATACAGAGACGATAATGATGATTATCCGATCATGCTTCGTTTCAATAAAGAGCAACGAAACAATATTGAAGAGCTTCGCAACTTGAAGATTACCTATCGCGACATGAATATGGGTGGTATGGTACGTCAGGTTCCATTGAGTGCAGTAGCGGACATCGACTATACAGCGACATATGCGGCAATCAAGCGTAAAAACCAGAAGCGTGTAATCACTCTTTCTTCAAATGTATTGAGCGAGTTCAACCCTAATGAAGTTGTTGCAACGATTGAAAGAGAAATCAAAGGATTTAATCGTTTGCCAGATGGTGTTGAAATTGACATGGCTGGAGAGAAAGAAGAACAAGAAGAAACAGCTAGCTTCTTAGGCTTCGCAGGACTACTTGCCTTGGGATTGATCATTTTAATTTTGATTATGCAATTCAACTCGATTGGTCGAACAGTGATTATCCTATCGGAAATCCTTTTCAGTATCATCGGTGTATTGTTAGGTCTAGCAATTTTCGATATGAGCATCTCAATCGTAATGACCGGTGTAGGTATCGTAGCGCTAGCAGGTATCGTAGTTAGAAATGGTATTCTATTGGTAGAATTCATGGACATCTTGAGAAAAGAAGGAATGCCATTGAAAGAAGCTATTGTTGAAGCGGGGCGTGTGCGTATGACTCCTGTATTGTTGACAGCAACAGCTACGATTCTCGGTATGATTCCGCTCGCGGTTGGATTCAACATCGACTTCGTGACCATGTTTACAGAGCTGAATCCAAAGATTTATTTCGGTGGTGATAACGTAGCCTTCTGGGGACCGTTGTCATGGACGATTGTCTTCGGTTTGAGCTTCGCGACCATCATCACACTTGTAATTGTACCGGTGATGTATGAGTTGTCAGAAAACGCAAAAGAGAAATTGATGAAGAAGTTTAAGAAGGCACCAGTTGCGCACATCGCACCTGAGGCTAATACTTCACATCAAGAATAATATTTTATAGAGTAGGTCGTCTCTTCTAAAACGACAATTTGGTTAAGGTTTAGACATTGATTCCGCCAAAGGGCGGAATCTTTGTTTTTAGACCTTTCTATCGACTAAGATATGTGCGTGCTGCTTTTGCATAGAAGCCGTCAGATTCGGCAATTTTGGTAAGGATTTCATATCCCTCATCAGTGTGTTGTGCTTCAATTAGAGCAAGCGCTCTATAATAGTTTGCCTCTTCCACAAAGGGCGGGATTTTATTTACCGCAATGATGGTTAGCTTAGAAATAGCGAGATCATTTAGCTTGGAATGATAAGCGGCCATACCGCCATAAAAAAATGCATTCACATCATTTGAATTCATCTCCAAAATTTGATTGGATGCAATGATGGCATTTGACCAATCTTGCGCATCAAACGAACGAATCATTTGTGTGGCCAAATCGAGATAGGTGGTGTTCGGATCGATAGATTTTTTTTCAGTGTTGTATAATTCACTGATTTGATCTTCGTCATTTTCCAATGCAGGGTGTGTATTCAACAAATCGCTTTCTTCTTTTTTCTCAAAGGTGTATTGGCGAAGTTTATATCGCTCGATAAATATCAATTTTACAGTTTGGCCAGACAGGCCATTGTCAACTACTCTCGGACCATTTTTTATAATAAAAACCAATGAGTCAGAAGGTGTTTTTTTCTGTAACGGTTGCATGAAAACTTGGTCTGGTGAAGAAGCTGGAGAAGGTTCAAGAATAGAATTCACTTTGATTTTTCGGACTGGACGATCTACTGGTTCAGAGTACTGCAATGATTTTACAGAACGTTCGTGTCCTCTTTCCACTACCGCTGGCGACAACGTATGTGTAATGATCGTTTCTTCTTTTGGAATAAAAAACAAACTGATCATTACTCCGATAAATCCAAGTGCTATACCATGTTTCCAATAGCGTTGTTTTTCTAAGCGAATTTGTTCGAGGTGACCATAACCCTCGATAGCATCCATTACCATTTCATTTTCAAGCGCGAGATTTTCTATCTCATAGCGTCGACGCGCTGTGAGCTTTCCTTTATGGTAAAGCTTTAGCTCCGCTTCAGTTGGGAATGATATGCGCGTGTCTTGGATCATGATGCGAGTTTGGAAAGAATGTTTTTCAAGTTGCGTCGTGCATTTTGTAAATGAGATTTTACCTCATTCAACGAATAGCCGCTCATCGCGCTGACTTCCTGATAAGATTTTTCTTCTAAGTAAAAAAGCTTAACACAAAGGGCCTGCGCACTATTCAGCAACTTAAGCGCATGACTTAAATTTTCCTCGGTCAATCCTTTGTTTTCAAAAACCGAGTATTCATTCGGTTCTGATAATTGACGAAGTTCATTTTCTGAAACAAAAGATTTTCCTTTTTTACGCAGAATACCCAGACAATGATTTTTAGCTACCACATAAATCCATGCGTGGAAAGCATTGATAACACTGAGGTCTGGCTCGAACAATATTTTTTCAAAAACCTCGTTGGTGGCGTCTTCTGCTTCTGTTTTGTTTTTTAGATACTTAACACACACACCGAATACAAGGTGGCGGTATCTCTTTATAAGTTCCCCAATACAAGCGCTATCCTGTGTGCTTCCATAAATGGACAGCACTTGTTCGTCGGATAGATTATGTAATCGGAGATTGTTCATATACGCTTGTACAGGGAAACTAACTTTTACACTACTATTTATTCATTTTTCCGTAGTAATCTTCGAGGTAATTTTTCGTCTCTATCACGATCACTCCACCGGTGGTGTCACCGTATTTTGCAGGCAGACCCCCAGTATATACAGCCATTCTGCTGATTCCACAGCTTGGAATATTCGGCACATTTTCTCGAATTTTTACCCCGTCTATCATATAGATAACGCTGCCGCTTCGGCTACCTCTGAAGTAGAGTTCTTCGCCATTTGCACTCGTTTTGATTTCAGATGTGAGGGACGCTGCAATTCGTTTAATATCGCCACCGTGAGAAACAGACATGGCTTTTAGTTGGTCTTGACGAATAGCCACGTAGCTTCCACCGCCATCTTTGATAATAATGGGTTCTACGAACTCGAGAATTTCTACGCCTTTCATCATTCCACTTGCGATTTCTAACGACACATCAGGGATATGAGTGATGCGGTCTGCGTTCACATGAACATTGGCGTATTTTAAGGTGTCCTTGCCCATCATGCTCATCACAAGGCCATAAACGCCTGGTTCGAGCGGTTTGATTTTGAAGCGCCCTGTGGAGTCGGTCATTGCACCGCCGTTGATGGTTGATCCAGAAGATGCGGTGACACGCACGCCCTCGAGCGGTGTACCCTGCTCATCGAAGACCTTCCCGTGAATTTCCCCAAAAGCTTGAGAAAATGCAGAAGTGGAACAAATAAGGACGAGTGCGAGGAGGGAAATGATGTTTTTCATATTCGAATTGTTTCTTAAAGGATGCGTGGTTCCTTAAAATTCCATAATGAGGTCACAGAATTTTTTTTAGCCAAATGGAAAGACTACATTTGCACCCCGAAGTTTCGGGGCTCGTTTACTAACTTATTCAGTTGTTCTCCGCTCGACTATGAGTGATGCTATCAAGCACGAGTGCGGCGTCGCACTTCTCCGACTGAAGCAGCCGCTTCAGTACTACTCCGAGAAATACGGAACTCCATTTTACGGCCTTAACAAAATGTATTTGCTGATGGAAAAGCAGCAAAACAGAGGGCAAGACGGAGCTGGCCTAGCCAACATCAAACTCAATCCCACTCCCGGAAAAAAGTACATTTCGCGCATTCGCTCGAATGATAGCCAGCCTATCAAAGATGTATTTTCGAAAGTCATGGGGCGCTTTGCAGATCTTGCGAAGCATGAGCCAGAGAAACTTAAAGACACCCAATACCTCAAAGATAATTTTGCTTTTTCAGGAGAATTATTTCTTGGACACTTGCGCTATGGCACCTTTGGTGGCAATAGCATTGAAAATTGTCACCCATTTCTTCGTCAGAATAATTGGATGACGCGAAATTTGGTGGTGGCAGGTAACTTCAATTTGACCAATGTAGATGAGCTATTCGGCTTATTGGTAGAATTGGGGCAGCACCCAAAGGAAAAGACAGACACCGTGACGGTGATGGAAAAAATTGGTCACTTCCTCGATGAAGAAAACCAAGTTCTATTTGATCAATACAAAGCATTAGGATATAATAACCAACAGATCTCTGAATTGATTGCGCAGCATATAGATGTGCAGCGTGTATTGACTAGAGCATCAAAAGAATTTGATGGTGGTTACACGATGTGTGGATTATTGGGACATGGCGACGCGTTTGTGTTGCGAGATCCGAATGGAATTCGTCCAACGTATTGGTATGAGGATGATGAAGTGTGTGTGGTAGCATCAGAGCGCCCGCCGATTCAGACAGCTTTCAATATTCCAGCAGAGAAAATCAATGAGCTCGAACCGGGCCATGCGTATATCATTAAGAAAGACGGACGCACTTCTATCAAGAAAGTGAGAGAGCCGCAAACCAAGTTGTCATGCACCTTTGAGCGAATTTATTTCTCTCGTGGAAATGATAAAGACATCTATCAAGAGCGTCAGAACTTGGGAAAAAATGTAGTGCCGCAGATTTTGAAGACGGTCAACTACGACATTGATAACACCGTGTTTTCGTTTATTCCAAACACTGCGGAAACCGCTTTCTACGGGATGATCAAGGCATTGGAAGATCATCAAAATGATAAGAAAATCGAGCAGTTGTCGCAATTGGGAAGCAATTGGACGAAGGAGAAAATAGAAACCATCATCAGACAGCGCGCGCGAATTGAGAAGATTGCGATCAAGGATGCGAAGTTGCGCACCTTTATCACACAAGATAGTGCGCGTGATGAAATGGTGGCTCACGTGTATGATGTGACTCATGGAGCGGTGAAGCGCGGAGTGGATAATCTGGTAGTGATCGACGACTCGATTGTACGAGGCACCACTTTGAAGAAATCGATCATCAAGATGTTGGATCGATTACAGCCCCGTAAAATCATTATCGTTTCATCTGCACCCCAAATACGCTATCCTGATTGTTATGGCATTGACATGGCTCGTTTGGGCGATTTCATCGCCTTCCAAGCGGCAGTGGCGTTGCTCAAAGAGCGCGGCATGACCCACATCTTGGACACCGTGTACAAAAAGTGCAAGGATCAAGCGGATGCACCGAAGGAGCACGTGCGCAATTATGTGAAAGAAGTGTACGAGCCATTTACGGCCGAAGAGCTATCGAAGAAGATTGCAGAGTTGGTAACGCCCGAGGATATCAATGCATCGGTGGATGTGATCTTCCAAACATTGGAAGGTCTGCACGAAGCATGTCCGAATCACCATGGTGATTGGTACTTCTCCGGCAATTACCCCACGCCCGGTGGAAACGCCGTGGTCAACAAAGCATTCCTCAATTACATGGAGGGAAATAATGAAAGAGCCTATTGAGGCTCTTTTTTTTGGTGGTCGATCTACGTGGTATGTATTAAGATAAAAAGGCGGCTTTGTGGGCCGCCTCTTCACTTTTATTGTACTTGTATCGCCTGCTGTATCAAACGATCGTTGGTTTCTATCGACAAGAAATAATTTCCTGGACTTAAACTAACGGGTAACGAAATACTCAATTTATCTTCTAGCGAAGGAGTCATGAGCTCATCGTAAACCAAACGTCCCATCGGGTCAAAGACACGCACATGCGCACGCTGATCAAATGGAAACTCACCATGTACTGCAAACGTTCCGTTATTCGGGTTGGGATACAATCCATTTGCGACAGCACTTTCAATCAACTCACGTCCGTTGAAATACTGAAAGCAATTGACGAATGAAACATTGCGTGGATTATGGATGTAGACTCCGAATTTGTATTGTGGTAAATTCAAAACTTCAAGATTCTCATTGGAAATTGAATCCGTTGTGAAAGCAATCATGAAGGGAGTTTCACTTTCATAGTATTCTTGATAGGTATTCATTTCCTCGGACACTTTCATTAACCAATAATTGACACTTGCTTGCTCCAAGCTATCCAAAGAACAATCATCTAGATTTTGGAAAATGAGTTGTGCAATTTCTGGCTTTTGAATGGTGCGGAACAGCTGACCTTTATTCAATTCAATATAGAATTGTGTTGA
>JAIXWP010000109.1 GCA_027491215.1 Flavobacteriales bacterium
AAGTGTTACATTAATGACCGTCTGAGTTCCTACCGCAATCGTTTGCGGGTTGTATCCTATAAATGAGAATTTTAGTGAATCTTGATGAGTTGCATCTAAAGAGTACTTTCCGTCTAAATCTGTTGTAGTGCCTGTGTTGGAACCTACTAGAGAGACTACAGCGCCAATGATCGGTGCATTGTCATCACCAGAGTACACCGTTCCGCTAATACCCATAGACTGAGCAAACGAGAACGACGAGATAGATATCGCTCCTATTAGTAGGGCGAATTTTCTCAAAGCAAGCATGGTTGGTTATTTTGGTTGACCCAAATATAGAGTAATTATCCAAAGTGTAATTTTTACACAAAGATTTTTTTTGACGAGTGCAAAAAAAATCGCGGATATCCTCCGCGATTATTGATAAAGAAAATATTATCTCAGATACCCTCTCCTATCTAAGTAAGGTAAACGAACCTGATTTGCTTTTGTCTAGTCCTAGTTCGTCCTTATAGTTAACTATGTAAGCATAAACTCCATCGGGAGCATAATATCCATTTACCCCACCATTCCAACCTTCAGTTGATTTCTCGGAAACAAATACAACCTGTCCCCAACGATTGAAAATGGTAAGTTCAAAGTCAGTTGGCACACATGCTAATACTATCTGAAAGCGTTCATTAAGATTATCATTATTGGGTGTAAATACATTGGGAATAAAAATATCGCAAGGAATTACAGTGCAATCTTCAATTTGAACTTCAACATTTAATGATTCTGTTCCGCAAGATGACTCAAAGCTAACTTCAGCATTGAATAAACCTATGTTTGAATAAGTATAACTTAATTCTGAAATTTGATTAGTATTTACCTCTCCTCCATCTCCTAGACTCCATTGAACATTATTAATGACATCATTTCCAGAAATATTGAAGACCGTCTCATTGGAAAGACAAGTACCGCTGACATCTAATTGAAACTCACAACACAGTCCGATTTGATACTCTTGACAAATGGTAGTATCTAATCCCGTATTATCGGAGTACGAAAGACAAACCTCATAGATTCCAGGCGCAGTAAACTGATGCTCCACGGAAAGACCAAGGTTATTTCCATCATTCGTTATAACATTAGAAGCATTAGAATTAGGATCTCCAAAATTCCATGTCACACTGAGAATATTATCAGAAACCAAGGGAACAAACTGCAGCGCTTCTTCTATGTTACAGGTATCTCCTTGCAACTCAAATCCTAAAATAAGTTCATCAACACAATTAATAATGTCAAATGCATTGGAAAAAACCACTACTCCACAATCCGTAAGAACACTGGCAGTGATGATGTATTCACCACCGTTTTCAAAAATATGAGAAACTTCATTTGAGGTACTTTCCATTGTTGTTCCATCACCAAAATCCCAATCAATTCCATTAAAATGCTCGAAATTAGTTAAGGTGAAAGTCAATAAAATATCAGAGCAATCACCGCTTGAAACAATAGAAGGGCTGCTATTATTTGTATTCAAAAAATAATTCTTGCCAGGTAAACCATAACCACCTCCTCCTGTCAAACTTGGAATTGCATTGTTTTCAAAACCACAAGCAGTCCCTGGTATGTTTGGACAATTAATTACGCCTACAGCACCTGAATTCAAATAGATTTTATCATCTGGACCTATTTGTAGTCCTGCGGGGGTTGAGAATGTAAATGCCTCAATAACTTCACCCGAATCTTCAATTGTCTGAGCTACTCCCGAGGATATATCGTATTGCACCAAACTTTGAAAATTAGTCACATACAATAAACTACTATTAGGAGAAAATTCAACACCATAGATTTGAGGCGTACCAAAGTTATAATTCCAACTTACGTCTTCTGTAACCTCTCCTGTACTGTTGTCGAAATCAAACATTTCAACTACTCCCTCAAACAAATTGCCTTGTGCTATTTTATTAAATCCACTATTAATCTTCATGTAGCCCGAACCATTGCCATGAGAGAGTCCAGCATTACTAATAACTGGATTTAAGTTAACGCCGCTATTGGTTACTTCAAATGCGATGAAAATGGGATCACTGCTTCCATGGGTTACCACCCAATATCCATCATTGGTAGCATTAGGAACGTATTGCAACTTTTCTGAATTTGTATTGAAAAGAGAAATGTTTTTCTCAGAATTAACTATATCTCCCAATCCATTGTCTAAAGACATATCGAGCAGACTATAGGTCAAGCCATTTGTCCCGAACTGCTCATCAATACAAAAAATATAGAACTGTTGATCATTACCAGGTCTCGGTACAATGACTGCTGCAGTGGTGCTTGATAACTCAATACTACCTCCTAGAAGATTGTTACCGTTTGGCATTACTGCATCTATGGCATTCCAGACAGTCACTCCATTTGTATAAAACAAAAGTTCTCCAGTTTCTGGAGAAGCGATAGAAGCACTACCTTCTCCTGTATTAATAGCAGCTCCCGCAATTCCTACAGGCTGGTTTCCATTAAAATCAATAGCTCCAGCGTTTGTAAATCGCCATTGATTATTTTCCTTCTGAGCTGATAAATTGAGCTGAAGAAACCACATCAAACACAAAGAAAAAAATACGTTTTTCATTTAATATCTATTTGAAGATAATTTTTAACTCTAACAAGGACTTGAACTTCATCAATTGCAGTAGCAATAATCTCTGGTATCTGAACCGCAAAACCTATTGTTAAAGTCCATAAAGTCTCCCCAAGCACCATTAATGTCCATCCCGAAATTTCTAAAACCCAGTACTTTGATTTCAAAACTCTTAAATTTTAGACAAAACCAACTTTTAAGGTAGAAGGTTCATTGAATTTGTGATAATCGCATTGCATTTGTGACAAACGCAAAAAAGACCATGATGACAAAAGTTTACTACCTTCGATTTATTACTTGATTACAATGCATTTATTAGAAAAAGACATCGATGGATATCAATAATCTCAAGAAAGAATACAGCAACGGAGAAGTCACTGTTATTTGGCAATCGGGCCTTTGCACGCACAGCGCTAATTGCGTGAAAAATCTATCAGCAGTGTTTCAACCAAGAACGCAACCATGGATTAAATTGGAAAATGGAACTACCGAAGAAATTATTGCCACCGTGGCGAAATGCCCGAGCGGGGCGCTTTCTATTAAAAAATAAAAGCTCTAATTATTTCTTGAACACTGCGTCGCTAAGACCAGTGTTCACTTTATAATTCGTCAAATCAATCTTCACCGTTCCTGTCTTTTTCTCAGGTTCGTTGGCGTTCTTTGATGAATTTTTATTGATATCTGTGGCAACTCCTTTCGGGATCTTAAATTTCTTTACATCCACCGTAAACACCATTTTATCTGGTAATCCCCATTTTAATTGGGTTCCGTAAGTAAACGCAGTAGTCACCATTCCGCTGCTGCGCGTGGTCGTCTGCGATTTCAACACAACATCATTGTTTGGATCAATCCAAAGTTTTGAAAGAATCATATCACTCGTATCGCTTGCTGGGAAAATAGATATCACTTCCGTTTTGGTTGAACCAATATTTTCATTCCCCATAAATATAGCGGAGTAATTATTTTTATTGGCTAGCATCTTTGAAATGTCCGTGAATCCCTGCTTTGGAACAATAGCGATTCCTTTGGCGTCTATTTTGAACTTATCTTTTTGTTTAAAAAATATAGTCGCTTTTGACGGCAGAATTTTAACCATCGGAATATCCGACGTAATCACCGCATCGACCGTATAATCCTTGATTTTATTCATTTTCAAAACCAACTCATCGATGGTTTTACTCGCATCTTGACCAAATCCAGCAAAAGATATTAGGATCAGACCAAGAAGTGTTGCGATTATATTTTTCATGAAGTAATGTCTTTTTTATTGAACTTAATAAGCGCGATTGTGATCAATACCACATTGTGCACTAATAAAATAATTACTGATTTATTGATATCCGCTACTGGTAATGGATCCTCGAAATAGCTGCGCCATGAAGCCATGTGCGTAGTGAAGAGATAAGGTCTGAGGTTGTCGAAGATTGTCACATCAAGGGTTCCGATGATAGTAAATAAAATAATAATCGCCATCGTGATCACTATCGGACCAATAGAATTATCTGAAAAACAAGAAAGGCAAATAGACAAGGAAGAAACAGTCAATAGCGCCAAGAACGCTACAGCGAATCCTCCCACATATCTCCAATTGATATCTGCATCTTGCAGAATTACGAGTCCATCACTATTAAGTACCATCAAGTCACCTGGGCCAAACATCCACTTACCCACCACCACCGCCATAATTCCGAGCCAAATGACGATGAGCAATGTGTACACAGCACCGGCGAAAAACTTCGACATTAACAAAGTAGAACGCGAAATCGGTTTAGCAGCAAGCATTCGGATGGTACCCATTGCACCTTCGCCCGACACCAAATCTCCAGTGACCAGCGCAACTAAGAGCGGAATGTGAATCACTAGCATTTGAAGAACGATAAACGCCACCAAATTGCCATTAAGAATATTTCCTTCAAAAGAAAGCGTTTGTTCGAAAGAGGCTGTCACAAAAGAGATGAAAGACATTCCATCTGCTTTCAAAGCAAATAAAATCACACCCACCAATACTGTTATAGCTACCAGTCCAAGATAACTTCTCGGCTTGGCTGCAATTTTTATAAACTCGTTATATGTGCTTTTGATTAACATTAGTTCTTGACCATTTTAATGAAGTAGTCTTCCAATTTTCTTTTTGACTCGAGCGAATACAACTTAATATTCTTTGCAGCCAAAGCCTGCACCATTTGAGGCACTAATTCTCTGTCAGTAGATACTTGGAGAAATTGTCCTTTGCTCGATACCACTTGCGCGCTGGGGAAATGATCGGTGATGATTGTCGTGGCATGAAGAACATCATCTACTTCCAAATTTGCAATGAGTTCTTGCTCATTCAAAAGATTTGCTACTTCACCTTCGATGATAGAATTCCCCTTATTGATAATTACCATGCGATTAGCGATGATCTCAATTTCAGATAGAATATGTGAAGAAAGGATCACCGTTTTATTGTGTTCTGTGCGGAGCTGAAGAATCAGATTGCGAATATCAATGATACCTTGAGGATCGAGTCCTGTGGTCGGTTCATCGAGAACGATAAGTTCAGGATCATGAATGAGCGTTTGAGCAATACCAAGGCGTTGTTTCATCCCATGAGAAAATCCAGCCACCTTATCTCTCTCTCTTCCCTTCAGTCCAACATAATCCAGCATTTTATGAATTTCCTTTTTCGACGTAGGTCCACCGGAAACTCTAGAGAATAGTTCTAGGTTGCGCTCCGCGCTGAGGTATTTATAAAAATCGGGTTTTTCAATGATACTCCCCACTTTGCGGAGCACCTCGCTGCGATGTGCTGCGAGTGGCTTTCCAAACAACTTCACTTCACCGTTTGACGGAGTGATGAGCGAAAGCATGCATCGAATGGTAGTTGATTTACCAGCACCGTTGGGTCCAAGAAATCCAAATACATCGCCTTTATAGACAGTGAAGTTTACGTCTCGCACAGCCTCGAAAGCTCCAAAGCGTTTCGCTAAATGCGTGACCTCTATGATTTTGTCGTTCATACACCCGTAAAACAAGAATCAAGCTTTTATGTTCTTGGTTCAACAGCACTGATTCCAGAGCTTGTCGAAGGACGATTCGAAATTCTCGAAATTCGCAATTCGCAATTCAAAATTTTCCTATCCCCAAACTCCTATCCCCAAACCCCAATCCCCTAACCCCAATCCCCAAACCCCTATCCCCAAACCTCTAACTCCTATCCCCTCATAGATTCCTGATGAGGAAAAATAAATACTTTTCTGTACTATCTTTACCTAGACTACTTGATGCATCTTAATTAATGAAAACAAAACTCGCTTCGTTTCAACACCTTTTAGTTGCATTAATTCTAATCTCTAAGGGGATAGATAAGATTCAACATCATCATAGCAATATTGGTGGAATTATATTAGTGATGGGAATAGTTATTCTAATCTATTTCATCATCATTAAAATCTTGAAGAGATCAAGAGCGCTCTTCGAGACCATTGTTCACTTTTTTGAAAGCATTGCACTCTTCTTAACTTCCTATATATACTTTCAAGAAGATAAAGTGCTCTTACTATATGTTACACTCCTTGCAGCATGCGGCTTTTTTATTGCCGCCTTATTGCATTTGAGAAAGCACAGGAGTGTTTAGGGGTGGACTTGTTAGAGTAAAATTCATTGTCTCTTGAATTGAAAATCGTCTTTTTCAGATCAGCCTTCCTACCGGATCAGACTTTCATATTGATACTATTGGTTTAGCCCCTAAAACCTTTACGATTGATTATGAATAGATTATAAACACAATAAAATATTTTTGTTGTGAAAGTTTGCAAAATAGAAAAAAAGAGTACTTTTGCCGCGGAGAGTTGGCAGAGTGGTCGATTGCGGCAGTCTTGAAAACTGTTGACTGTAACAGGTCCGGGGGTTCGAATCCCTCACTCTCCGC
>JAIXWP010000022.1 GCA_027491215.1 Flavobacteriales bacterium
ATAGTGCATGCTAACGCATGCTTTCTTGTGAAGGACTGTTTTCAATAAATGAGACAGCATGCGCAGCATGCCTACACGTCATTGCCTCTAATGAAATTAGAGGAACGCATGTGCGTGAGGGATGGGATCTACGTCTTATGAATTTAAATCCAATTATGATCAATCGTCATTAAGATTTCAGTTCGTCTTTTCAATTCAACGACCTTATTCGTCACTGATCGTTTGTCCCCGCATTAACATGCGGGGCAATGACGATAGTGCATGCGCAGCATGCTTTCTCAATAATTCAAAGCGAAACCAAATACAATTTTTATCAAATCCCGAATCCCGAATCCCGAATCCCGAATCCCGAATTGCGAATCCCGAATCCCGAATCCCGAATCCCGAATTGCGAATTGCGAATCCCGAATCGAAGCCCCTCACACCCTCACCACCACGCCCAATCCAAAACGCATCTTGTTCTCGGGTTGGGCGAAGGGGATGTCGTTGTAAATGGCTTGCTGGGCGAATAAATTGAGGGCCCATTTTTCAAAATAAAAATCTAAACTCGCATATACTAAATGCTGCGTACCGCCTGTGTATGGCTTGATGACATCGTACTCTTTATCTTTTTCTGAATGCTCTGCAGCATACCCCACGGAAGGAAGTACGCTCATGGTTCGCTTTCGCTTGCTGTCAAACAATGGTAAACTCGGATCGGTTTCTTTCTTGGTCCAACTAAAATCTTTCTTGTAAAAAATTCCACCCATGGTCTGAATACGATCACCCAATTCATACTTCAATTCGTTCTGCATGGCGTTGGTGTATTGGGCATTCACATTCAATCCCCACTGCTGATAGCGCAAGGTGTAGTAAATATTACTGAAGTATTGATATGCGCCACTTCCTATCTGAAATAGCGCGGGTAGCATGACTCTGGTTTCATCACGTTGCATATACTTGCCGGTAGGCAAACTCACTCCTGCACCTACCATCACCAAATTTTTCCACTTCACATCCATGCTATCGCTGTTGTTGATGATGATGTAGTGAACACTCGCAGCGATATCGCCTGCGCCATTTATACGGGTCGTACGGAGCGTTTCGTGGCGGATATGATTCTTGATGGGCACGGTAGCCATAAACTGCCAACGTTGGCCTTTAAAGAAGCGAAAGGAAATATCGCTCTGGAAATTTTCATCACGCAACACACGACTCTGACCGTTCACATTCAAGATGGTGTTCGGATGTGTAAAGCTTCGATAGGTGTGCCGAAAACCGATTTGATTTTTTCCAAACTGTGGAATAATTCCCATAAACGAGCCACCAGCGCCGCATCCACAAATGTCACATGCGCTGGATAGGAGGGTTATTGTAAAAAATACAATAACTAGTATGTTCTTTTTCATGGTTCTGAAATAGCATGATTACCCAAGAAGGAATAATCATTTAAGGTGTAGAGAAAAGCAATCAATGCTTGTTTTTCTTCTGGAGTAAAATTCATATTGCTCAACGACGGATCAAGCGTCGGTGACGCTACAATGCCTTGACTATAATGATCAATGACATCCGATAAATTATCGAGGCGTCCGTCGTGCATATATGGATAGCTAATCTGAATGTTGCGCAGGGATGGTACTTTGAATTTCCCTCTATCTGCTGCATCGAGAGTGATATGTTCGCGGCCATTGTCACTCGCGAAGTCACTGGTCAAGCCGTTGTTTCTAAAACTATAATCTGTAAATAGAGGGGCGGTGTGACAACTGTTGCAGTTCTGTAGGAAGAGTTCGTAACCCTGTTGTTCTATGGCTGTAAATGTTTCTTTACCTAGTACCACGTGATCATATTTACTATCATCAGAAATCATCATGGACATGAATTGAGCAAAAGCCCAAAGCATCTGCTGATCTGTGATGACATCCTCACCAAAAGCTCCTTTGAAGAGTTGCGGATAAGTGGGATGCGCGTTCAATTTTTCTACGACGTGCTCGATGGTTTCGCCCATTTCATCTGCATGTACCAACGGTGCGATGGGCATGACCTCAATATGATTGACTCCACCATCCCACATGAAGGATGTATTCCATGCTAGATTGAACATGGATGGGGAGTTGCGTTTTGATGGCAATCCAGAAACACCTGTACTAAAACGCACGGAATGATCTGCGAAGGCATGCACTTGCGCATGACATGTACCACACGAAATGGTATTATCAATGCTCAAATAAGGATCATAAAATAATTTTCGACCGAGCTCAAATCCTTTTTCTGTTATGGGATTGTTGGAAGAAAGATAATGGGGAGCAGGGAAGTGTGAAGGAACCACCAGACCCCTGAAGGAATCTGGTGGTGTTATATCTTCTTCTACTTCAGAATCTTTTTTACAAGCATTCAAAACAGAAATGAAAACAAAGCTCAGTAACCAAAAACTGATGCGATGTGTTTTCATCTTAGTTGTGAATATGCTCTAGCTCAACTCCTGAGTGGAAATTATCTGCAATCATATTTGCCATAGCACCAGGCATGTGAACGTCCGCGTTTGTAGCCACGCTGATAGGTCCGGCAGTGCCGTTGAAAATGTTTGCAAGGTTTACTCCCATGTGTACTACTGGAGTTGCATCTTGACGAACATTAAGCAATGCAGGAGCGAAAGAATAAGTAGCGGTATTGATAGCGGCGTTTGCTCCTGTGAATCCACCAAGGTGATAAACGAATCCATTTACATTGGCATCGCTATCTCCTTCGAATTTCGCGAAAATGTATCCGCTGTTCCAGCTCCAAAACATACCGTTGCTTATGGATAGCGCTCCTGTTTGTGCACCTGATACGTTACGCGTGCTGTCTACTCCAAGTGTGAAGGTGACAGAAGTGTAATCTCCTGTCGGGATATCGTGGATGTGAAGCATGTTTGAACCACTTGCAGAAAGATCAACTAAATAATAGCTTTCAGGTTGTGACCAAACGGTACCATCTGTCTTGGTCAATTTTACATTTGATACATAGTATTTAACGGTGTTGAAAGTAACAGACTCACCACTTGAATTGGTGTAGCTTGTTCCTAATGCAAATGATGCATCGTTGAAGACGTGTTCCATTTCCAATTCCATTTCACCATAAGTTGGAGTTTCAACAATTGGATCAGTTGTTTCTTCTTCGTCTTTTTTACAACCAGCAAGAATGAGCATCGCAAGGGTAACCCCCACGAAAAGAATATTTTTTTTCATGATATGAATTAATTATTTTAAGTAAAAAAATGCAATACGCGCCTAGAACCACCGCTATCTGCGGTTTTCAGCGTGATTGAATAATAGGATGATGATAAAATAATTAACCCAATGTTGGCGGGTGGAAGATGTTGTCGACCTTCCAACTAGTAGGAAGATTTAGATTAGTCGCACTTAAGTAAGTTGTTGTTAGTGCATCACCGAACGAACATTCGGTTAGCTGCGACGGTATGAAGAGGCTCACATTGAGCTTATTCAATTCAGGGATTTTTGTATCTGCTAATTGCTTGGCTGTTTCTGCTTTTGCAAGCTCCTTGCTTAATGCGCAAGAACCATTACAATGCATTTCAGGTTTGTCTTTGTTTTCGCAAAGAACCTCGGAGTAGTAAGTGTAATTGAACCAATAGTGCATCACCAATCCTGATTTGACGAGGAATGGAAGCGTTGCTATGCAAAGCAGTCCTATGGCGATGTATTGCCTCAATTTATTTTACTTCAGCCAATTGGAATTTGTAGAATTCCATGATTTCGTTGCAAAGCAATTTTTTGCAAGCTTCGTCTACCTTAGCTTCAGCAGTCTTTTGATCCTTTGCCTCTACGTGAAGGGTGATGTGTTTTCCGATTCTTACACCAGAAATTTCTGGAAGACCTAGGTTGGTCATAGAATTAGAAACTGCCTTTCCTTGTGGGTCCAATAGAGCCTCGATAGGCATTACATCAATTTCCGCTTTGAAGTTCATCTTTGTAGAATTTATAATAATGTAGCAGTGATACTACGATGTACAAAAGTAGTACAGCCGGGATGGCTGTAAAAGGACTTTTTAAAATTATTGCTGCAATTATCGCAATCGCGCATAGCCCTAGGAGTACAAAACGTGTCTCATTTCCTTTCCAAGCCAAACTCGATATTTTGAAATTCAATAATTTGAGTTTACTCACCATGATGAGTGAACTGAGTATTGATGTGATAATGACAATGTATTCAATTCCTTCAGGCTGATCTGATGTCCCCAATGACCTGCCATAAAGCATCACAATGGCAATCCATAGAATACCATTAGCAGGAATAGGAAGTCCTTTGAAATATTTGCTCTGCGACTCATCGATGTTAAATCGCGCAAGGCGCCACGCGCCTGCGAGTGCCATCATGAATGGCAGGACTAAAATCCATTTTTCTAAAAAAGTTTCTGGTTGAATGGCCGCATCGAGCATTTTCATCGCAAGAAAAGATGGAACTACTCCGAATGTGACGCAATCAGCGAGCGAGTCGAGTTGCTTTCCAAGTGGAGATGACACGTTTAATAGACGAGCTACCATGCCGTCCAAAAAGTCTAATACTGCTGCAATGAAAATGAAAAGACACGCCAACTCCATTCTCGAAGTCACCAAAGCCATGCACCCACAAAGCAAATTACCGAGGGTAATGAAATTGGGGATGTTGGATCTAATGTTCAAAATTGATAATTTTCTAAGGAAAATTATAATTCGAAATTCGAGATTCGAGATTCTCTTTTTTATTTAGAGAATTCTGAATTTCGAATTTCGAATTCTGAATTTTTATAGCGTTTGCTTCACTTCAACTTCTTCGAAGGCTTCGATGTTGTCGCCTACTTTGATGTCGTTGAAACGTTCTACGTTCAATCCGCACTCGTATCCTTTCGATACTTCTTTCACGTCGTCTTTGAAGCGCTTCAATGAACCTAGTTCACCAGTGAAGATTACAATACCATCACGGATTACGCGCACTTTGCTGTTGCGTGTAAGTTTTCCATCGAGAATGAAACAACCGGCAACGGTACCCACTTTCGTGATTTTGAATACATCGCGGATTTCCGCAGTACCCACCACTTGTTCTTCGATCTTGGTAGACAACATACCTTCCATCGCTTCTTTGATTTCTTCGATGGCCTTGTAGATGATGCTGTATAGTTTGATTTGAATTTCTTCGTTTTCTGCAATTCTGCGCGCACTCTGGCTTGGGCGTACCTGGAAGCCGACGATGATTGCATCTGAAGCAGATGCCAACAATACGTCTGATTCGGAGATTTGTCCCACCCCTTTGTGGATGATGCTGACTTGGATTTTTTCTGTAGAAAGCTTTTGTAGTGAATCTACCAATGCTTCTACTGATCCATCCACGTCTCCTTTTACAATCAAGTTCAATTGCTTGAAATCTCCCAATGCGATACGACGACCGATCTCCTCGATAGTGAGGTGCTTCTTCGTACGCACGCTTTGTTCGCGTTGTAATTGTTGACGCTTCGTTGCAATGTTTCTTGCTTCTCTTTCGTCTTCTAGTACATAGAAGCGATCGCCGGCGTTTGGTGCGCCTTCGAAACCGAGAAGTGATACAGGTGTTGCAGGACCTGCCTCATTGATTTTCATTCCACGCTCGTTGAACATTGCTTTTACGCGGCCGCTGTATTGACCGGCAAGCAATGGATCTCCAACGCGAAGTGTACCACCTTCTACAAGCACTGTTGCAACATAACCACGACCCTTATCGAGTGATGATTCGATGACAGTTCCAACGGCACGTTTCTTTGGATTCGCTTTCAAGTCAAGGAGTTCAGCTTCAAGCAATACTTTTTCAAGAAGCTTGTCGATGTTCAAACCTTTCTTTGCTGCGATTTCCTGGCTCTGGAATTTACCACCCCATTCTTCAACGAGAATGTTCATTTGTGATAATTGCTCACGAATTTTTTCAGGATTAGCTCCCGCCTTATCCATCTTATTGAATGCAAAAATCATTGGAACGCCTGCAGCTTGAGCGTGGCTGATCGCCTCTTTTGTTTGAGGCATCACGCTGTCGTCTGCTGCGATAACGATGATTGCAAGGTCAGTTACTTGAGCACCACGAGCACGCATTGCGGTAAACGCTTCGTGACCTGGTGTATCGAGGAACGTGATTTTCTTTTGTGTAGATGGAAGCATCACGCTGTATGCACCAATGTGCTGCGTGATACCGCCGGCCTCACCTGCAAGTACGTTTGCGTTACGGATAAAGTCGAGCAACGATGTTTTACCGTGATCGACGTGACCCATTACTGTAACAACTGGTGGGCGAGATACAAGATCTTCTGGACGATCTGCTTCTTCTTGAACAGAGTCAGTTACCTCAGCACTTACGAATTCAACTTGGAAGCCAAACTCTTCAGCGATGATGTGGATAGTTTCTGCATCAAGACGTTGGTTGATCGAAGCGAAAATTCCGAGAGACATACACGCTTGAATGATTTCAACCGGTTGTCTATTCATCATTGTTGCCAATTCAGAAACCGTTACGAACTCGGTCAACTGAAGAACAGAACTTTGTTCTTGTTCGCGTTGCATTTGTTCATCAGCGCGTCGAGCGACCTGATCACGTTTTTCTCTTCTGAATTTCGAAGACTTAGATTTACCTTGATTACCTAGGCGAGCGAGCGTTTCCTTGATTTGATTCTGGATTTGCTTCTCATTGAGTTCCGCTTTTTGTTGCGGAGTAGCGTTCGGGTTTGGTCTGTTTTGCTGACCTTGTCCTTGCCCTTGTCCGCCGCCTGGTCTATTGCGGTTGGTTTTATCAGCCTCTTGTTGACGACCGATATCCACCTTAGCAACGCGTTTGCGTTTGCGTTTTTCTTTGTTAGGATCGTTGTTCTGAGTTTTTGCTTCTTCCTTCTTCTTTTCAGGAGCTGTAGGAAGATCAATTTTACCCATCAATTTTACACCGGAAAGTTTTTGAACGTTTACACGAATCAATTCTTTTTCAACTGGTGCAACGACTTCAGGCTCTGGAGCTACTGCTGCAGGAGTTTCGATAACGGGCTCTGGAGCTGGGGCAGGGGTTGGTTCCGCTGCTTTGCCTTTCGCGCCTTTCTTTTTCTCAGCTGCTTTTTCTTCTTCTTTCTTCTTGCCTTTTGCCTTTGATTTCTCGTGAGAGGTCAAATCAATTTTACCGATGATTTTCACATCACCAGGACGATCTTCTTCATCCGAACGGGCTTCCACTGGTTCGATTTTCACACCGCCTTTGTTTTCAATCACCTGTTCCACTTCTGGTTCAGGCGTTGGAGCAGGAGTTTCCTCAACTGCTGGGGCTGGTGCTACTTCTGGAGTAGGCTCTGTTTTTGCCTTCGTTGGTTCAACCTTTCTTTTGAATTTGGTCAAATCAATTTCTGGCTCCTCTTCATCCGTTCCATCTGCCTTTTTCTTTTTATTAGAATCAAGGGTGATGGTTTCGCGAGATTCACGAATTTTTGTTGCTTGAGCCGCAGTTTTCTCTTTTGCTTTTTGATCGCTTGAGAATTCTACTTCCAAGATCTCATACACATCGGCTTCAATTTTGGCCATAGGATTATTATCCACCGTGATCCCTTTCTTGCCAAGGAATTCTACGATAGTATCCTTACTAACGCCAAGCGTTACTGCCGCTTTTCCTAATCTTTGTGGTGCCTTGTTTTCGGACATAAATTGTATTTGGTGGCCACCGACAATATGTTCGATGGCACTAACTCTCTTTCACTTAACTCCTGTGTAAAGATAATCTTTCCACAGTAAACTCTACGTTGTTATTATTCAAACTCTTCGCGAAGAATGCGGACTACTTCGTCCACTGTTTCTTCTTCCAAGTCTGTTCTTTTCACTAAATCTTCTTTTGGAATTTCGAGTACTGAACGTGCAGTATCACAGCCGATGGCTTTCAATTCTGCAATAATCCAGCTGTCGATTTCGTCTGAGAATTCGTCAAGATCCACATCATCGATGTCGGCCTCATTTTCACGATATACATCAATATCAAAACCGGTTAAACGACCCGCTAGACGGATGTTGTGACCACCTTTACCGATAGCAAGAGATACTTGATCTGGCTTCAAGAATACATCCGCTTTCGCGTTTTCGCGATCGAGGTTGATGCTTGAAATTTTTGCTGGTGCCAATGCACGACCGATCAACAATTGCTCGTTGCTAGTGTATTGAATAACGTCGATATTCTCGTTACGCAATTCACGCACAATGCTGTGAATACGTGAACCCTTCATACCCACGCAAGCACCCACTGGATCGATACGATCGTCGTAGCTTTCTACAGCTACTTTCGCACGCTCACCTGGCTCACGAACGATTTTCTTGATCGTAATCAAACCATCAAAAACCTCTGGTACTTCTTGTTCGAACAATTTCTCCAAGAACTCAGGCGCAGTGCGGCTAAGAACGATTGAAGGTGAATTGTTGCGCATGTCTACTTTGTAAACAACGGCACGGATAGTATCACCTTTTTTGTAGAAATCGCTAGGGATTTGCTGCTCTTTTGGCAATACCAATTCGTTGTCTTCGTCGTCAAGGACAAGTATTTCTTTCTTCCATACTTGGTAAACCTCGCCAGTGATGATATCACCAACACGCTCACGGTATTTCTGATAGATATGGTCTTTTTCAAGTTCCATGATACGAGAAGCAAGGTTTTGGCGCATTGCCAAAACGTTACGACGACCGAAGTCTTCGATCTTGATTTCTTCGATCAATTCTTCGCCTATCTCTAGGTCTGGAACGATTTTGCGAGCCAAGCTCACTTCAATTTGTGCGACCTCGTCATCCAATTCTCCATCGGGTACGATTTCACGCGTACGCCAGATTTCTAAGTCACCTCTGTCTGAGTTTACGATGATGTCAAAGCCATCATCAGCGCCCCAGCGCTTAAGGATCATGTTACGGAAAACATCCGCAAGGATGTTGGTCATCGTTTCGCGGTCGATGTTCTTGAATTCTTTGAATTCCGAGAACGCCTCACCTAGGTTTACCCCTTTCATTTTTCAATGATTTATTTGAAGCTAATTACAATTTTTGTTTCTGATATCGTGTCAAACGGGACTTCAATGTCTCGTTCTACCCATTTCTTTCCTTTCTTACCTTCTACTTCTTCTTTCGTGCGTGTATGAACGACTACTTTCTCTTCGTCAGCGGCGTTCATCAAGCCTTCGAGCTTGGTGCCATCGGTAAGTTTAATCTCTACATTTCTTCCAATATTCTTAAAATATTGACGCTTTAATTTCAACGGACGGCCCACTCCAGGCGACGATACATCTAGTGCAAAGTCTTCTACCTCACGATCAAGGTTGCCCTCAATTTGTCTGCTGACCATTAAACAGTCTTCTAAGGCTAATCCACTATCGCGATCAATAAAAACCTCGATTTTGTTGCCGGGTTTGATATTGATTTCTACAATGAAGATGTCGGTCCCTTCAATCTTTTCCTCTATTAAGCCTTGTATCCTGTCTTTTGTAATCATTGGCATGTCTAAATTACTGATTATCAACAATTATCTTGACTTATAGCCAAAAAAAAGAGGGGCTTTGACCCCTCTCACGTTGATATTTCAGTGCCTAAAGCGTTGCAAAGATACAACAAATTTTTTGATTGTCAATTTATTGGCCGACTAAGCCGTTTTTAGTTGGTGGTCCTTAGTTCCTGGTTCTTGGTTCTTGGAGGAATTCTCGATTCTCGAGATTCGAAACGAAGATTGGCCGCAAGGCTGGCCCTTTTTTCGAGATGGTAAAAAAGACAACCCAATCTTCTCATTTAGAGCTGTGATTTATTTCTTGTTCTTTCCGAAGAATCAAATGGGATTTCTCTATTAGCCTCATGGTTTTGACTTGTTATTTTTCAGATCCTGATTAGAAAAAGACAAATGTTAATTTGCACTTTTTAACACGTGTTTTGAGTAATAGGTAATATGTTCGTTTCAAGATATCTTAATCTGGTAAGAGATGGAAGGCGCATCCATCTTGGTTTTAAAACTAAGAAGTTGTAATTGTAAAACTGATGGGCTCAGCAATTACCTGCTTCAAACTACATGAGCTCATCGAATACTGAATGAAAACGAAATTTAACTTTTTAATCTTTTTTCTTTTTCTGCTTTTTTTCAGCAATACATCTATTGCTCAATCATCCCAATCTTTAGTGTTTAGTGACAACTACAACACCGTTGGTTATTTGATTCTACAAAAGTCCAATCCTAATATTAATCACTATAGAATTGTGGTTAATAGAGTAACTTATTCTCAGCAAAATGTTCCGATTTATACTCCCGTAGAAAGATTGGAATTGTGGAGAGTGAATTATTGGGAAATTCCGACAGCTTATACGAATCAATGGACGGACCAATATGCTATTATCGTTGAGGGCTTGAATGCCTCCAATCAAGTTTTAGACACGGAAGTTGTACCGGTGGCGTTAGACCCAGATAACCCGCCAACCAATAACTATCAAATTTATTACTGCGAATCTTACGACACAGCCTTCAGACTTCAAGAAGCGTACAATAATGGTGTCATAAGTTATACTGTGGGACAGTCTGATGATTACATGTGGTTTCCAGTCGGTTATTATCCAGGAGGAATTTATGGATATACAGATTTGGTTACTGGTCCATCCTCGTTAGATTTGTATTTTATAGGAAAGCACTTGTGGAACGTCCCAAACAATCCTAACCTTCCCAATGCTCCAATTTATCGACGTCCTGATGGAACGATGATCGGTGAAGAACATCCTTTTGTCTATGGGATTAAAAAAACGAAATTTCCATGGTGCGGTGCAGAGACTGTTTATGGCACTAGAACAGACGGTTCGCTTTCATGGTCAATAGAAGACGCTATGATGGGTATAAACGCATCTCAAGGTTGGCAATGTGCGGATTTAATTTGTAATGAAATGTTTGAAATTGAATGGGGTACTGGAAGTGAAGGAAATACTGACGTGGTGGATTATTTGTGGAGATATCGAATCAAAGAATGGAAGCATTCAATGAAGGATGACGGCACTGAGGATCAAGATGGCGATGGTGATGAGGACTTTTGGGATTCGTTTGATGATCTCATATCTCAATATGCAATAGACGCAAGTTTGGAAGATTGGTCTATGTCGGATTTGAGCTATTTAAATATTGCTCAAATTAGCGAAACTGGTGCTGGACAATTGTTCACATTCAATAGCAGTGACCTCAAGGATAGCCAAGGAACGCCAACTCCTCCAACATTCACTGTCAACCCTGGTATATTTCAAGTTACATTTTCAATGGCAAATGGAAAACTCTATCAATTCTATATGCCATTTGAAGAAAAACTCACCAATAACTTTGCACTGAGTAATTATGTGAGTCTAAACGCCTTTCCTGTTCCAATCACTGGAAATCAATTTAATCTTAATATTCAGTCTTCTGCAAAACTTGATATTACAGTTGATGTAAAAGATTTAAATGGACGTACCTATTTTACCAATAGATTGTCCTTGAGAGATGGCCATGATGTTGATCACAAAATAGTTCTTAATCCAAGCACTCCGAATGGGATGCTTGTTATTACTGCGCGATTTAGTGATGGTAGTACAAAGACGCTATTGGTTTCCAAAGCAAGTTAATTAATTCACATGCCCCAACAATCGTTGGGGCATGTTTTATATATTTATATTAAAATATCCCTCATGAAAAGAACCTTTACATTTTCGATACTTTCTCTTTTAATTACATTCTTTAACCTTGAATCGTCAGGTCAGACGGGATTTGTGGAGAATAAAGGCCAGGTAGTGGATCAGTTCGGCGTACCGAATAGTGATGCTTTATTTGTCCTACCACTCGCTGGAATGAATGTGGTTCTTTATCAGGACGGTTTTAGTTATAATATTTTTCAATCTAAAGAAGGATATGTCCCTGCATGTGAGGTCATAAGAAACAATACTTTTATTGATGCTAAAAAACTGAAGGAAGATGCAAAGGTGAATGTTTATAGAGTGGATATCAAATTTCTGAATTCCTCTTCACCGAATGTTCGTTCGGTTGGAAAACTACAAGGGGTTAAAAATTATTTTACAACAGGCACCCCGGAGGGTGGAGTAACTGGTGTAAATACATTTGAAAAAGTGTTGATGGAAGGAATGTACCCAGGGATAGATGTAGAATTCACTTATTCGAAAAACAAGGGGTTAGAGTATAATTTTATTGTAAGTTCTGAGGGAAATTATCAAGACATCAAAATGAAATATTTTGGCTTTTCGGAATTAAATCTTGAAGAGAGCATTCTAAAAATTAAAGTCAAAGATGGAATTGAATTAGAAGAGCGAATTCCTGCAAGTTGGATCAAGCAAAGCGGGGAGCCTCTTTCATTCAACTATGATGTTAATAGTGATGTTGTTTCGTTTAGAACTGATTCTGAAATTTCAAATCACTCCATTGTCATCGATCCTACTCCAAATCTTGTTTATGCTTCTTACTTTGGTGGGGAGGGACATGATGGCTTCTATGACGCTATTTACGATAATCTGGGGAATTTATTCATAGCAGGATCAACAGGGTCAAATGATAATATTGCTACTGTAGGGGCTCATCAAACAACATTAAATGGAATATCGAATGCACTTTTATTAAAGTTTAATAATTCCGACAATCTTGAATGGTGCACATATTATGGTGGCGAATCTGAAGATGCAGCTTTGGCGCTCGAGATATTAGGAGATTATCTTATTCTTGCAGGGTCTGCGTTTAGTGCCACAAATATTTCAACCATAGGATCGTTTCAGCCCAATCTTATTGGGTTTAAGGCCGGTTTTGTCGCCAAATTTTCTTTGAATGGAGAATTATTAAAGGCATCGTACTATGGTAATGGGATTGATGGATTTATCGACATGAAAATTTCTTCAGACGATATGATTATTGCTTGTGGAAGCTCACAATCGGAAACATTAGCCTTCGCTGATAATGGTTATCAGATGATTAATGGAGGATTAGTCGACGGCTTGATTACTGTATTTGATGAAAATCTAAATCCAACATTTTCAACTTTTATTGGGGGTGAAGATCTGGACGCTCTCTTTTCACTCAGTCAAGACAATTTGGGGAATGTTTACTTTGCTGGAAGTACCTATTCAGAAGGAGTTCCCGTAACGCCAAATGCTATACAGTCGACAAATGCTGGGTCGAATGATATACTCTTAGTTCGAACGGATATTGACTTTAACATCGATTTAATTTCATATTTCGGTTCAAGTGGAGACGAATCGCGTTGTATACTTAACTCTTCATCAAATGGTTTAATTATGTTCTTCGATGCGGCGGGGTCCAATCTTTTTATAAGTCCAGAGGCTGAACAGCAGTTTATCTATGGTCCAAGCGATGTATATATGTGTAAAATGGACAATAATTTAGATATAGTTTTTGGAGGTTATATCGGAGGGGAAGAAACAGAGTCAATAGATAATGTTTTATTAATTAATGATGAAATTTTTATAACGGGTAGAACCTTGTCAGAAATTGGTATCTCAACTGTAGAAGCACCATTCG
This sequence comes from Flavobacteriales bacterium, assembly GCA_027491215.1. Taxonomy (GTDB): domain Bacteria; phylum Bacteroidota; class Bacteroidia; order Flavobacteriales_D; family Sanyastnellaceae; genus JAIXWP01. The sequence goes on from JAIXWP010000022.1 coordinate 13,510, forward strand.
CCTCTATACATGCAAACCCAGAAGATGAACTGGCTGATGTTTTTATTATTAAATTGGATGAGAATTTTAATAAGGAGTGGGGGACTTATTTTGGTGATTATTCTTTTGATAGTAGTCGACAAATGCTCTTGAAGAATGGAAAGTTAACGTTAACAGGTTCGTCCCACTCAACAGTTGAAAATCTACCGGAATACCAAGATTCATTTGTTACTTCCAATGCTTATCAAACACAACATGGTGGTTTATCAGACGGTTTCATCGCTCGCTTTGATGCTGTGACAGGAGTTCGTGAATTGGGACTGGATGACGTCAGTTGGAATGTTTTCCCTAATCCAAGTTCATCTGAAGTCAATATCGAATTACC
>JAIXWP010000132.1 GCA_027491215.1 Flavobacteriales bacterium
GTATCAACACCACAATCATTCTCATCTACCAAATAGAATGTGGATGGCGCTGATACTACTGCTGTTGGTGTGAGAATGGTTTCATCGGAAAGAAGCGGGTCTTCAATCCAAAACGCGAGTGATGATCCATTACCAACTAATGATACTTGTGTGTTCGGACAAACAGGAGATACAGGATCAATCGTAGGCATGGGGCCAGGAAGAATAGTGATGGTCACTGATGTCGTATCACCTATCAAACATTCGAGCTCGGTATCTACAATCAATTGAACTTCGTAAACTCCTGGTGTCGCATAAATGTGGCTTACATTGTTTTCTGTAGAAGTAAACCCATCTCCTAAAACCCACTCAAAACTATCTCCTCCCTCACTAAGATTTAAAAAGTTTGCAGGCGTTCCAACACAGATTTCATTCGGACCATCAATTTCTACTGTTGCCTCAATTTGACCAAGGTTAAATCGAAAAACAGCAAGATTACATCCCTGACTCGGGTTGGCCGCGCTCCATGCTCCTGGGCTACTTGGGAAATCACTATTACCTTGACATCCCGCACAAACCGCTTGATAGACGGTTCCGTTTTTTTTTTTTTTTTTTTTTCCTCCATCAACGTGCTCTGCATTTTCGCCTCCTCCCAAATAAGATGCATAGATCAATCCATTAGCATTCGGTTCTAAGACACACAGATAAAAATCACTTCCATCTGTATTCGGTTGATACGCGTCGGCCGAGATAGGAAGACCAACAGTTGTGCTGAACTCCGCATAACAATCATAAAAACCGCCACAAGTCGTAGAGTTTGTCTGTCCGCCCCAACCGCTAAAGAATATTTGATCACAATCACTCACCAAAAATGCTGTCAAAGAAATATCAATCTCTCCCGAGCCTGTCCCAATCGTCGTTGTCCACAGGGCAAGAGTCAACGTTTGATTAAACTTTCGAATAAACTGTCCACTATTTGCTTGACCATACAAACCAGGGCTTATTGGCATATCCCCTTCTGTCTGACCTAACGCATAAATGTTTCCTTGAACATCTGTTTGAAGAAAATATACTTGGTCGTATTCTGGAGTGCCCACATAAGTTCCGTTGATTACAGAAAAATCAGATGGGTCAATTCTTAAAATAAATCCATCCGTTTCGTCATCAAACACATTGTCTGCACCACCAGATACGTGGGGAAAATTCAAACTTTTTGTTCCTCCTGCCACAATCAGATTATTCTGATTATCGAATTCAATTGCATAACACGCATCATTGTCTACGCCTCCCAAATAAGTAGCTAATTGCATCGTCGAAAGATCGCTCGACATCTTAAAAAGCAAGCCGTCAGAAAAGCCTCCTCCATAAGTTGTTTGAGCACCGCCGGCCAACATCGGAAAATCTCCTCGCGTGCAGGATGCTACATAAATATTATTCTGATCGTCAAAATTGATTTCACCTCTAAAGGCATCACCGTAATTGTAATACAGCTGATCGGAATTGTTCAAACCATCATTTCCAGGCCCACCAACAAATGTGGAGGCTATCAAGAATCCACCATTACTAAACTTACTTACGAAAATATCACATCCTAAAAGATGACTACTGGTGAAAAAACCAACCATTGAAAACTGAGGGCCGCCAACAAAAACAGGCTGATAAACACCAATTGTAGAAGGTAAATCCGGACTACCTGTTACTCCCATTAATAGAATATTATCGTCTGAATCGACAATCAAACTATGCGGTGTTTCCTGCCGAGAACCCCCGAAATAAGTCGAATACAATAGCTGAGTTCCATTGGCCGAGAACTTGGAAATACCAATATCCATGTAATTTGTAGTCGCGACATTAAAGCTATCACTAAAGGCTCCGCTTGTAGTTGGATAACCAGGGTTAAATACTGCAGCACCAGATATAAGATTCTCGGATAAATCATTGCAAGCAGTAAACCCAAAGTTCGACGCCGTAGATCCAACAAATGTTGAAAACGCAATCTCCGGATCAATGATCAAGTCGATGTTATGATCATATTCTCCAATTGAAAAACGAACAACTCCCTCTATCAATTCGTAATTGCATACCACAGGAATAATTCTACCCGATCTAACTTGATAGGCAAATGGCCTGGCCTCAACTACTCTACCTACACTCGTTTCTATATGCAGCTCTCCATCAACCAGCGAATAGCCACTCGTGTGCTCATAAATCAATTGGATATCATTTGTAGATGCTCCAGGATGCACGATAAAATCATATTTCAAACTACCAGAAGGCGAATGAATTCGGGCATCAATTTTTTCATAAATGTTTTTCAATAAACTCGAGCTAAAAACCCTCACACCGCTAGCCCAAGAGCTTTCTGCTCCAACATAATAATTCAAATAATAAGACTTCGGAGATTCTCCAGAAAATGTTGCTGAATTACTATTTACCCACTTAACTTGATAATTATGTCCTCGAATCGAGTCTGTCAATTCCATATTCCCCGGGTGAAGGGATTGTATAAAGTGGGGGTCCAAAAGCTGATAAGTCAAGCCATGATTTTCAATCCACAATTTTCCCGTCGGTAAATCGGTCGCTGCTAAAACTTGACTTGGCCACTGCCCCCTATTTTCAACAAAAGATGCCTGAGCCAACGACGTCACCGGGGCCTGAATGAAGAGCAATATGAGCAATCTAACTAGGTGCTTCACATTCTGTAGACAAAAGAGGGGGCGCTAAAGTTGTAGCGGAAAGTAAATATATAACGGATTTCATTTTATGTTAATTAGGGTAAACGGCGTACTCAGATTCCTTTTGAACTCTCTACCTTTCAGCCAAAATCAAATAATTCCTCAACATGAAAACGAACAAATGGCTGAACATCATTGGTGCAGCAGCAATCGCAACGGTATTAATGGGCTGTCCTTACACCTCAACTGTACCCCTTAGCAATCCAACAGTAAAAGTATCTGATAGCTTTGTTGGTACCTGGGAAAAACAAAACGGTGATGGCGCTACCCTTGAAATTTCTAAGGCTAGCGAAACGACTATGAAATTGACTGAAAAATCTAGCGCAACGGCTGAGCCTGTCTATTACATGGCGCACTTCACAGATATCGCAGGAACTCTTTTTGTAAATGTGAAAGAGGATTCTGAATACAGCTCCTACAACCTATACAAAATTGAAAAGCAAGGTGATTTCAAAATCGTTGTATCTGAGGTAACTCCCTACATCAAAGAAACTTTTGACAATTCAGATGCAATGAAAAAATTCTTTGAAGCAAACATGAAGAATAGCTACTTCTTCACCACTGAAGACGTTTCTTATTTCAAGGTAAAATAATTTCGTTTTTATATAAAAACAAAAAGCCTCCCATTGCTGGGAGGCTTTTTTATTTCATGACTTCAGAATTACTTCTGAATGATGATGCTCTCGTGCTGCACGCGATCATTACTAATCACCTCTAAGTGATAAGTACCCGCCGCAAACTTGCTCACATCAAATGTGTTTGTCGCGCCAGTCGCAATGTTCATTTGCGTTGACTCTATCAACTTACCTGTGTGGTCAAACATTCTGATTTGAACCATGCCTGATACAGTAGCGCTGTAGATATTCAAACGACCAGTTGTTGGGTTTGGATAAACGCTAACCATTGTATCTGTAGTAATAGTTTCTGAAACGCTATCTGGATTAGAACAGTCGCTGCTCAATACCGGAGAAGTAATGAAGCAAGATGTAACCGCTGCTGAAACAACAGTAATAACAACTTCCTGGTCATTCGGGAATGGACCTACTTCGATAGTGCCCAAGAAATTCACTGTATACTGTGCCTGGTTGTAACTGTTTGTTACAATGTATGGAGAACCATTTCCAAGGTCAGTAATAGACATTGTTACGAAATAGTTTTCTAAGTCCCCTGTGTTGCAATGAGCAGTGTACGTTACCGATGGCCAATCACAAGTGTAAACACATGATCCGTCATCTTCAGTCGCTGTTGGATTGTAGTTCAATGCATCTGCATCGGTACAACCTGCGATTGCGTCATAGTTACAAGAACCGTCATCAATTGTAGCTGATGAATCATAGTTGGTAGCACTAGGATCTGTACAACCTGCGCATGTTAAGTACTCGCAGCTTCCGTTGTCATAAATAGCCGTTGAAGAGAAGTTACATGCGTTTTCATCCAAACAACCAAACTGTGCATTGTAGATACAAGAACCATTATTAACGGTCGCAGCTGGGTTGTAGTTCAAAGCTGTTGGGTCTGTACAACCAAGTACTTCATTCTCGTCAATACAACCATTGTTTGGAGGTAAGTTACCTGAACAAACTCCGTAAACGTCAATGCTTGGAGCGCCAACTACGTCACCGCAGTCATATCCCCATGTAGCACAGTTGAAATCCACCGGTTGGCCTACCCAATCATATGCTCCGTTGTCTGCAAATCCTTCACCCACCCATGCTAACACACCAA
>JAIXWP010000069.1 GCA_027491215.1 Flavobacteriales bacterium
GCCCACAATTCCCAGTTGGCATAATGACCGCCGCATAGGATCACACTCTGTCCCTTTTCAGCGTAGCGATTCATCACTTCGAGATTTACGGATACTAATCGACGGCTTGCTTCTTTATCTTGTATGGAAAAATTCTTTACACTCTCCACTACCAAATCACAGAAGTGGCGGAAGAACTTCTTCATAATCACCGTTAGTTCTGCGTCGGTCTTTTCTGGAAAAGAGTTTTTCAAATTTTTAAAAACCACTTTTTTTCGATAGCCCACTACATAATAGATGAGGTAATAGAAAAAGTTGGAGATCCCATATAAAACAGGATACGGCAACATGCTGAGGGGTTTTAATAATAAGTAGTAGAGTAGGGCTGATCCAAACATGCGGCAAATGTAACCACGAATTCTCAGATCGTGATCGTGAGACCATCATAGGCCAGATGCACGTTGGCGGGCAACTCCTTCGATACCTCTTCATGCAAGCCCAATTGATGGCTGATGTGCGTGAAGTACGTTTGTTCGGGTTGGAGTTCTTCTACCAATGCCAGTGCCTCATCCAAGGTGTAATGCGATGGATGTTTTTCGCGGCGAAGGGCATTGAGCACCAAAACTTTGCTGCCTTTTATTTTTTCTTTCTCTGGTTCAGAAATATAATTCGCATCCGTGATGTAGGTGAAATCCCCGATTCTGTAGCCAAAGACGGGCATCTTCATGTGCATGACCTCGATCGGAGTGAGTGTCATGCCAGCAACTTCAAACGGTGCATTGGTAATGCGATGCAATTCAATTTCAGGAATGCCAGGATATCTAAAATCAGAGAAGACGTAGGCAAACTCCCGTCTCAATGCGATTTCAACCGCCTCCGTGCAATAGACATTCATCTTTTCTCTTTGAAAATAATTGAAGGCACGGATATCATCGAGTCCAGCGATGTGGTCTTTGTGTTCGTGGGTGAAAACCACACCATCTAGGCGTTGTACTTGGGCGCGCAACATTTGTTGACGAAAGTCTGGACCTGTATCAATGACCACATTGCGGTCGTTTTGAGAGAGCATCACAGCGCTTCGAAGACGTTGGTCTCTAGGATCGGCTGAGGTACAGATAGGGCAGTGGCAAGCGATGATAGGAACGCCTTGAGAAGTACCGGTGCCGAGAAAAGTAACAGTCATTCGAATTTGAATTGCGGTGTGAAATTAGGCAATCTCTACCTTTGCACCGATGAATAAGCTACAACATCCTAGAAAAGTTCCGTATATGGTCTATGCCGATGCGGAAGGAAACATCTTTGAAGACACCCGTTATGAAGCCGTGGGACGCTCTGGATACAACGTGTATCCCTTGCAGCCCGAGGATTTCATTGAGCTTCCTTATGGTAGCGATCTCTTCACCTTGCCCGGTCGCAGACCGTATGGTTTGAATGTGGAGACCGGAGAATATGAAGTCCGCGAAGATGTAGAAGCAGTTGCAGCATTGATCAGTCCTGCGCACACCCAGACTTTCCTCGCGGCTTTTGGCACCGATGAAGAAGATGCACCGACCTTGCCTTTATATGCATACACCGTGATTGGTTGGTTGGATGAAAAGTTTTATTGCACCGCAGTGCGCATCGATCCAGACGAGCGTCAGGATTTAGAGAATTTCGATCATGAATTTATTGTAGAAAAAACAAAAGAGCGATTGGCCAAACATCCCGACAATCGCTTGATACAGCATCTTGGACAAAATTGTAGTATTCGTTACAGTTGTCCAGCCGCGCGCAATTTCTTTATGGGACGCTGGGAATGTCCGATACCGGTGAGTCCAGCGTGTAATAGTAATTGCATTGGTTGTATTAGTTTTCAGCCAGAAGAACATGAAATTTCGTCGTCACAAGATCGATTGGATTTCATTCCGAGTGTAGCGGAAATTGTAGAGTTTACCGTACCGCATTTGCAAACCGCAGAGCGCCCGATTATTAGTTTTGGTCAAGGCTGCGAAGGCGAGCCATTGTTAGTTTGGCAATTGATTCGTGATGCCATCAAAGAAATCCGCAAGCATACCGATCGTGGTATAATTAATATTAATACCAACGGCAGCAAGCCCAATGCAGTGGATGAGTTGTGCAAGGCAGGATTAAATAGTATTCGCGTAAGTACCAACAGTGCGCGCAAGAATATTTATGAAGCATATTATTTACCGAACAATTATAAGTTCGAGGATATTCGAGATAGTGCCAAGGTAGTTCGCGGGCACGGCGGATGGGCAAGCATCAATTATTTCACCTTCCCCGGCATGACCGATCAGCAAGAAGAATACGAAGCGCTGCGTGATTTCATCAAGTACGCCGATGTGACCATGATACAATGGAGAAACTTCAACATCGATCCTGATTGGTATTTAGGCAAATTAAATATCGCAGAGCTAGCAGAAGGAATCGGAATAAAAAATATGATGAATTTAATCCGCCAAGAATTCCCGCATTTAGCATTCGGCTATTTCAATCCACCGAAAAATGTTCAGGAGGAATATTTTTTGAGGAGAGATATTTTAAAGAGTTGAGGAGTTTAGGAGTTGAGGAGTTGGGGAGTTGAGGAGTTTAGGAGTTGACTTGCTTGGCCAATTTTATAGTCTAATTAGTTTAGTGAATTCGTCATTTCCGAAGTAGTCGTGAAGAAAAAGAGGGAATGCACTTAATACTGCTACTTTTTCGGAGGGGGAAATATATTTTTCAAATTGTTGTTTAAAAATAGCTAGAGGGCTATAAATCGATCGAGGTAACTCGAACGCATCATGCATGACATAATTCATTTTAGCAAGATGATGGTATGTTAGTTCAGTCCATACTTTCTTATCGAAGCGAGCCATATTATTGAATTTAGGAGGGGCTTCTTTTCCCACTATAGCTTTATATTCAATTGGGCTTTTGCAATGTACAGTGAGGTCTTTGAAATCAGGATCGGTTGAAATGTGTTTCAAAGCTTCCACCATTGGATAGCTGATATACAGTTTCCCTTTATCGGTCTCTTCATCAAAAAAGCTCAACAATTCTTCGAGTTTGTAATCTGCTGCCGCAGAGCTATGCCCATCATAATCAAAAAATAGATAAATTTCTGCAAAGTCTTTACTGCTATACCTTGCTAGCTCTTCATCCTCGCCATTTTTATCATATCTCTCTTTAATTAAAGAGAATGTGTCGATAAAAGGATCATTAAGAATTATCTTATATATTTGATAGATTTCAGCACCAAATACACATTTGATAATTGATTTATCTTCAAGAAAAGTTCGTTGCATGCTTAATGCAATTTGTGCTTCTGCTTTTTCTCCTTCGAATATGAAAAGAATATTATTCGGCATTGAATGTTCCAGCTTTATACATCTTTTCAATATTATGAGCTTCTCTCAACTCTTTCGGGGTGCGATTTGAAAGCGAAGTTATTTTCTTCTTATTCATAAGGAAATAGCAATCTGGTCTCAAAATTTCATTTGAAAGAATAGAAGTGTTATGTGTAGTTAGAATAAATTGAACTCCTGTTTCTTTTAATTTTTCTACTACAAGTTCCGACAAAGCGTGGTGATAGAAGGCATCAAATTCGTCAATGAAAACGAATTGAACTGCGTTGCCCTCTTTAATAACTTGATACCAAGCGTAGAATAGGGTTAGTGAGCTTGTACCCGTAGAAGCCACTTCAGAGAATAACATTTCTCTACCTCCAAAATCACATACTATGTTTTTTTCTATTAGATCA
>JAIXWP010000003.1 GCA_027491215.1 Flavobacteriales bacterium
AAAACAGTTAAGTATGGAGGTGTGCCCGAAGAAGAAGCATTGAAATTTGTAACGTTAAATCCTGCAAAGTTGCTTCACTTGGATGATCGCATGGGTTCTTTAAAAGTAGGTAAGGATGCAGATATCGTGCTCTGGACGGAACATCCATTGAGCATTTATGCGAAAGTTCAAAAAACATTTGTAGATGGTATTTGCTACTTCGATGCTGTGGAAGATGAAAAGATGCGCGTCAAGGTGCAAGAGGAGAGAGCCCGCATTATTCAGAAGATGCTACAGGTAAAAGATAGTGGTGGACTGATGAGCACACAATCATTTAAGCCTCGTCGTCACTTCCATTGCGACACAATGGATCAATCATCAATGGGATTGTTTTACCGCCAATAATTGAAAGAAATGAAGAATTTATATATCAGTATTTGTTTGCTTTTTATTGCGGTGACATCCATCGCTCAAAGTGTTCCGGCCCCAGCTCCAACGCAGAGCAATAGCATTCTCATCATGAATGCGAAGGTGCATGTAGGAAACGGAAACGTGATCGAAAACGCTGTGGTCGGTTTTGAAGATGGCAAGTTCACATTAGTGGCAGATGCGAAGTTGGTGCGCATCGATATGACGAAGTACAAAGAAGTAATTGATGCTTCTGGAATGGAGTTGTATCCTGGTTTTATTGCTACCAATAGCACATTAGGATTGCATGAAATCGACGCGGTGCGCGCGATGGATGATGTTGCAGAGGTAGGAACATACAAACCGAGCGTTCGTTCGGTTATAGCATTTAATACAGAATCAGAAATCATTCCAACCGTACGTAGCAACGGGGTTTTGATGGGGCAGATTTGTCCGCGTGGTGGTGTTATTTCTGGTGCTTCTTCAGTGATGCAATTCGACGCATGGAACTGGGAAGACGCGGTTGTTCGTGAGGATGATGGCCTACACCTCAATTGGCCACAGGTCTATCACAAGCACTATGATAAAAAGAAAATGACCATTGAAAAGGTGAAGTCATATGATCAGCAATTGACAGAGATTCAAATCTTTTTCAAGGAGGCAAAAGCTTATTTATCAGTAAAGAATCCTCCGCTCACTGAAGTGAGATTTGAAGGGATGCGTGGAATTTTCGATGGTGGAAAAACATTGTATGTGCATGCCGATGAAGTGCGCGCCATCAAAGAAGCACTAAGATTCAAAGAAGAAATGGGCATTCCAAAAATGGTCATTATCGGAGGCTATGATGCGTGGATGATTGCAGAAGAATTGAAGCGTGCTCAAGTAGGCGTCATGCTTTGCCGCGTGCATTCATTGCCACAGTTAGAAGGAGATGATGTTGATTTACCTTACAAACTCGCTTCATTGCTTCATAAATCAGGTGTTGTTTTTTCACTTCAAAATGAAGGCGATATGGAGCGTATGGGAACGCGTAACCTACCATTCCATGCAGGTACTGCTGTGGCACACGGACTGCCTTATGAAGAAGCGGTAAAAGCATTGACATTAGCACCAGCTCAATTACTCGGCATTGACGCTACATGCGGATCCATCGAAACAGGTAAGGATGCAACATTCTTTGTGTCAAAAGGAGATGCGTTGGATATGCTAGGCAATCAATTGACACACGCATTTATTCAAGGACGAAAAATCGACTTGAGCAATAAGCAAGTAGGATTGTACGAACGTTATTTGAAGAAATAATTAGTAGCCGATTTTCTCTCTCACACGTGCGAGGGTTTTGTCTGCTACCAATGAAGCTTTCTTAGCACCAACCATGAGCTTTTCATCGAGCTCAGGGAGGTTATCCATGTAGTAATTAAACACTTCTCTTTCTTTAGAGAAACGATTCATAATTCCTTCGAAAAGATCTTTTTTAGCATGTCCCCAACCGTAGCCACCAGCTTCTAATTTTGACTTCATTTCAGCTGCTGCTTCAGGAGTAGCAATGTATTTATACAATTGATAGACAATGCTGCCTTCCGCGTCCTTCGGGTCTTCTAGAGGGGTAGCGTCTGTAACAATTTTCTTGTTAATCACATCTTTTAATTCCTTTTCAGGTAAAAAGATATTGATGAAATTACCATAGCTCTTGCTCATCTTCTGACCATCAGTACCCGGAATGTACATAGTCGATTCATTTGTTTTGGCTTCAGGAACAACGAATGTTTCTCCCATTTTATGGTTGAAGCCACTCGCTAAGTCACGAGTGATTTCAAGGTGTTGCAATTGATCTTTTCCTACTGGCACGTAGTGGGCATCATACAAAATGATATCCGCTGCCATCAATACTGGATAGGTAAACAAGCCTGCGTTCACATCACTAAGGCGGTCAGATTTGTCTTTGAAGCTATGTGCATTGGCCAACATAGGGAAGGGTGTAAAACACCCTAAATGCCAAGCTAACTCAGTCACTTGAGGCACATCACTTTGGCGATAAAGTGTATTTTTTTCAATGTCAAAACCACAGGCAAGCCATGTTGCAGCCACAGCATAGGTATTGTATTTCATTACCTCTGCATCTTTGATTTGAGTCAAAGAATGGAGATTTGCGATGAATAGGAATGCCTCGTGTTGCGGGTCATTACTGAGTTCAATAGCAGGTAGAATTGCACCTAGAATATTTCCGAGGTGAGGAACACCTGTACTTTGAACGCCTGTTAAAATTCGTGACATAACTTAAGATTGAGTTGCAAAGTAAGTAATGAATCCTTCATCTGACCGTATATTCGCCTTCCTTTTTCTATTGGATCAACCTTGAAGCGAATCTTTGGACCCATATATTTTATTTACAAGCTTTGGATCGGCTTCATTTTTTGGATCACCCTGCTTGTAATGTATCCGTTTTTTCTTGCGCTATTAAGCAGGAAAGAATGGTTTGGCGCCGCTTTTCGTTTGAAGGTGTGGTGGTCACGTGCCTTTCAACTTCTTTTATTCTGCCCCGTGAGAGTAGAGAAGAAGGCCGCCTTTCCAAAGCCGCCTTACATTGTTGTTTCCAATCACAGCAGTTACCTCGATACCGTTTTCATGTATTCGGTGGTACCAGATTACTTTTTATTTATTGGAAAAAGTGAACTACTCAAATGGCCATTGTTTGGTCTTTTCTTTAGAAAACAGGACATTCCCGTACACAGAGAATCATCACGGAAGGCTTACGATGCTTTGAAAAAAGCTTATGAAGCATTGGATAAAGGGGAATGTATAGCGATGTATCCAGAAGGCACCATTCCAGCTCACGCTCCGAAAATGAAAGCTTTTAAGAATGGAGCATTTAAAATGGCAGTCGATCAAAAGGTGCCGATCGTGCCCATTACTTTTCAGCAGAATTATAAGATCATGCTCGAGCCTTCGAATCTCTTCGAATATAGCCTGCCACACGCTGTCAGAACAGTCGTTCACGCGCCAATCGATACGAAGGACATGACCGATTCAGATATACCTAATTTAAGGAAGTCTGTTTTCTCCCAAATTGAAAGCGGCCTAGAGTCTAACCTCTAACAAGTCACCAGTCACTATCTTTGCACCACATTATTCAGAACACCATGAAAATTGACCGCGCCACCGTTGATCGCATTGCAGAGTTGTCACGCCTTGAGTTTGATGACGCGGCTGCGAATGAAATCATGAATGACATGAACAACATGCTTCAATTCGTTGATCAACTAAAAGAGGTGAATGTTGAAGGCGTGGAGCCTTTGATTTTCATGACAGAAGAAACGAATGTGGTTCGCGAGGACGTCATCGCTCATGAAGTATCACAGATGGAAGCTTTGAAGAATGCCCCTAAGAAGGATATGTATTATTTCAGAGTACCAAAAGTTGTTGGGGGCGGGGAATAAGCCTTCTGAAATCTTTGTTAAAGCGTGAGCCAAATTACTTGACTCGAACTTTTTAGATTGTACTTTTGTTTCAAATAAAATTTTAAAAAATGTATCCTCCAGAATTAGTAGCACCAATGCGTGCAGATTTAGATAACGTGGGTTTTGAAGAAGCAATGACTCCAGAAGCAGTAGATGCTGCTGTGAATAGCGAAGGAACAGTGCTTGTTGTATTGAACAGCGTATGCGGTTGCGCAGCAGGTAGCATGAGACCAGGCGTAAAACACGCTGTTAAAACTTCTAGCAAACTGCCATCTAAGCTCGTAACATCATTC
>JAIXWP010000058.1 GCA_027491215.1 Flavobacteriales bacterium
ATAAGACTAAAAGTAAAAAAGCACGCATGTAGTGATTTTTGATGCCAAGATAGACCTTAATCTTGACCAAAAATCACAGCATGAATCGTGCTAGAAAAAAAGCCTTCACAAGGAAGGCTTTCATCATATTTTTTATAAAAAAAAAAAAAACAAGTATTATGCTGTTGCGGCTTCTCCAGACATGCGTTTTAGCGCTAGTTCTTTTGCGAAATCAACAAATACTTTATAAGCTTGGGTGAAGACAAAACGATCCTCAAAGTTCTTATTAACGATATTTCTACGAGCCATACCATTAATCAAGGTACGACGGCCATCAGGATCCTTCAAGGCTTTATTGCTTTCAATCAAATCAATGAAAGAGCTGTTGTCAAAATAACGATCAATCTCTTCAGTAGTAAATTCATTGAACTCAAGTGCTTCAAGGAAATTTCTTCCGTCTTTGTCGAGTTCGTAGCTTAGAATAGCAATAAAAATACTCACGTCACGAGAGAAGTTTTCACTTGTCTCTTTGCTTAGCAAGTAAGCATATTCAGTTTTGAAAACGAGATCTAAGTCGAAAGAAACTTTGAAGAATTCTGCAAAGAATTTTTCATTTTCTTTTAATGAATTAAAATGTTCTTCATTGCTAAGAATGAATTTACCATTCATTAATTCTTCGACAATTTGTCTATGGTTAGTTGGATACACCATGATTATAACTTAATTGATGGTTCAATTTTTAATTTAGGAACAGAAAGGTGAGAGGTAGTGGTTTTGATATCTACGCGCTCATTCTTTTTAGGAAAATCAATTTGAAGTGATTCATCAAATAGAAGTCCTGTCAATGCAAAGAATTTTTCTGTTTCAATATGTTCGAAATCTTGCTGGAGGGTGGCATAGCACCAACCGAAGAAGTCATTAACTGGTAATTGACTTTGAAGTTTATTCATGAAAACTTCTCTATCAAAAATCCACTTATCAAAGTCTGCATCTGTTTCTTCGTACATCACCACTTCCGCTTGAGAGAATTGTTCGAAGAACTCTCTCACTTTGTAAAGCATGTCTTTAGCGTAAGGCATGTTTCTACTTCCTTTGAGAAGAGGTGGAGTATCCATTTTATATGGATTTCTTAAGAACTCAATCCATCCAGTGAGAATGAGTGATTCCGTGCGGATGCGCTCAAGTAGTGGAAGAAGTTCGTTTGTCAAAATCTTTGATTGACGAAGCAAGTCGGTGTTAGTTTGAATCAATTGAATATACAATTTTTCAAACTCCGAACGATTTGTTTCATCACCAAAATCTAATCTTCTTCTGTTGGCGTATTCACTGATCTCCATCAATTTATTTGCAACAGATTCCGAGTGATTGACATCGAGGATTTTGTTAAGTGGAAGAATATAATAGTCAATCCAAAAAGAAGCCTTATGTACTTTTTCTCGATAATCTACGCGGTCGATGTTTGATTTAAGATCTCTTGTTTCAGCAAGCAAGCGAAAAGCGTTTCTTTCTACAAGATCTACGAATTCACGAATCTGATGCGAAAGGTTTTTGATACGCTCTTGTAGGATATCTCTATCTTGTTGCTCGTACTTTCTGATTTTCAAGAATAGATCTCCAATTGATCCTTTGTATTTCTCGATCGTTTCTGGAAGAAGCGGTTTGAATTCGAAAAGTAGGAACTCCATCAATCTGAAATACACGTCGCGCATTTCGTAATCAGAACCAATTGAACGAATAACGCGGTATTCGCGCAGTCGCGCATTCATGGTGTGTCCATGACGGCTGCAAATCATATCATACACCTCACGTGTAATGATACCATCGGTGCTTTGGTACTCAAACAAGTCTCTGATCACATCGAAGTACGTGTGAACAAAGCTTAGGATGGTCCGTGGTTCTGCCTTTATCATTCTAATCGAATTAGATTATTCTTCTATCAAGTTGTATTTCACTTTTACCTCTGGTAATTCTGCTTCAGAAGTAGTGATATATTTTTTATAAATATCATTGCGTTCTGCAATGACCAAGTCATTCATCTCTAGGGTGTTCATGTAGTAGTTAATACGGGTTATCCAAACACACAAATCTATCGTTTGGTCGCTGGTTTAACAACACTTGTTGATGAATTGAGGATAACTCCAAAACATGATTTCTTGACCTAGGTCAAGGCGAATCTTGAATTTATACCACATCTTTGTTTAGCAAAGGATTAGTTCTATGAAAAGAAAGGATTTCGTCAAGTTATTAACGTTAATTCCTGTTGCAGGAGTCGCTATGAAATTAACAGATTTAGAAGCCATGGCTGCGCCAATGGCAACAACGCCATTGATGCCTGTTATCTTCTTTGGACATGGCAGTCCAATGAATGCAATTGAGCAAAATGAGTTCACTTTGAAATGGCAAGAGCTTGCTAAAAATATTCCGCGCCCCAATGCGATTCTTTGCATCAGCGCTCACTGGGAAACACCGGGAACTTTTGTTACCGCAATGGATAAGCCTCAGACCATTCACGATTTCGGCGGATTTCCTCAAGCACTTTTTGATGTGCAATATCCTGCACCAGGATCGTCGTCATTAGTTGCTGACACGAAGGAAGTGCTCAAGCCAGTTTTGGTAGGTGATGATTTGCAATGGGGATTGGATCATGGATGTTGGAGTGTTTTAAAACACCTCTATCCTGCAGCGGATGTGCCTGTCGTTCAGTTGAGCTTAGACTATCGCAAAAATGAGCAGTATCACTACGACCTTGCAAAACAACTTTTCGAATTGAGAAAGAAAGGATTTTTGATTGTTGGTTCGGGAAATATGGTGCACAACCTCGGCATGCTCAACTGGGGTAATATGAATAGTGCCTATGATTGGGCAATTGAGGCCAATGAAAAATTCAAAACCATCATTCAAACAAAAGATCATCAAGCATTGATGAACTATAAGTCGCTTGGAACAGCTTTCAAAAATTCTATTCCTACGCCAGAGCACTTCTGGCCATTACTCTACATCTTGGCATTGCAGGATAAAAAAGAAGAAGCGCAGTTCTTCAATGATAAAACGTTGATGGGTTCGATATCCATGACGGGAGTGATGTTTAAGTCGTAATATTTTTTTATAGAAAATAAAAAAGGCTGTCAATGTTGACAGCCTTTTTATTATTCATTTTGCGATTACAGATTCGTGAGTTCTTCTCTGCGTACCGCGTGTTGTTTGTCGTTAAGATTAATCTTGCCCTTGCTTCTAAAGATGAAGTAGTACTTGCTAAATCCATCGTATGGCTGAGGAGCTGCGAAGATTGGAATAAAGTGGTGCTCTTTACAGAACTGAACCAACTGTGGTCTGTTGTGCTCGTCAATTGTACCAATCTCATCGATGAACAATGCAATTCTATTCTCTTCGCTGCTGATCGCAAGACGGTTGATGATAGACATTACAATTACCAAACGAATCATTCTATCTGTACCATCTGATTCCACTTGCTCTTTCAAGTCAACGCGCTTCACTGTGCCTTTCACATTCAAGTGAAGTTCGATGTCAAACAAGTCTGTGAAATCAACGGACTTTCCGCTGTCAAGATATTGGTTAAGAATCTTGAGGTCTTCTCCTGATTCAAATTCAAATGCTAGCTGAGAAGAAAGATTTTCAATCGATGCGATGCGCTCTAATTCATAAAGCACTTTCTTATTATCTACCAATTCGATTTTCAATGACTCGATGTTCGAAATGCGAGTTCTAGCAAGGCTTTCGTTGAATCTGTTGTAAACGAATGTTTTGAATTCTTCGTAGCGTTTTCTCAAGTTGTATGCAGGGTTTGCAAACTGTGTTGAGATACTACCAAGAAGTCCTTCGATACTTCTTTCTTTATCGTTGATACATGCGATTTCATCTTCGATGAATTTGATGAACTCCGTTTCGTCAGCGATGGCAGAGTTTGTTTTGAATCTCAATTGATCGAATGATCGATCTTTTGATGCTTTCAAGGTTTCTCTGTCTACGTTAGCAAGGCGAATCTTCGCATAGATTTCATCGAGTGATTCAGTGGTTTCATACTCCGTTGGAGTGATACCGAACATTTCGATTTCTTGTTTGCGCTTTTTCAACTCAATGATACGCTCTTCATTTTTGCGAGTATCCTCGCGAAGGGTATCAAGCAATGTAGATTTCTCTGCGATTTCTTTCTTGAGTTTTTTCAAATCATCTTCCAGACGATCGCGCTCGTTTTTCATCGCGCGAAGCTCTGTTCCAAGCTCACCAACCGTTTCTTCTAGCTGTGGCTTTGTGTCAATTTTCTTGAGCTTATCTTTTACTACATCAATATCAGAAAGCACTTTCTCAAGTTCCTTTCTTGTTTTATCGATATGAAGAGATACTGCCCAAAGTTTTTCGAGTTCAGTTTTTTCTTTTTTCAGTTCAGCAAGCTCATCTTTCAATGCTTTTACTGAAGGCACATCGCGAAGCTCAAACTTCTTTGGAAGTTCAATTTCTCCATCAAAGATTTTAAGCGTAGTTCCTGCTTTGGTCACTTTCTTTTTCACCAACTTGTCTGGCATTGCAGCGAAGTCAGGGGAGAAGATGGTGTTGAGGATTTTACGCGTATCGTCTTTATCAGTGATGTGCTGAATCAACTGATTATCGTAGTTCTTGATTTGAGCTTCGAGCTTATTACATTCACCATCCAATTTAGAAAGCTTGCCTTCTAATTGTTTACCGTTGAGGTTTTGATTCTCAACCATGGTGATTCTAACTTCCGTTTCTCTACGCTTCGCGTCCAGATTGAGAAGTGATTCTTGAAGGAATTTCTTGTCTTCATAGCTATTGATAAGATCGAGCTGGGTTTGAAGCGCGATAAATTCTTTCTCGCGAATTTCAATTTCTGTTTCTTTCTTACCAATCTCACGGTTCAATTCTTCTTGACGAGGCTTGAACTTCTCATTGACAACTACAAGCGTAGTTTGATAGGTCTTTTCTTTTTCAAGTCTTGAACTATCTAGCTCATTGATGACGCCTTGATATTGTTTTTCAAAAGCATAAACCAGATCACTAACGATGCGGTTTTTTGCTTTATATAAATTCACTACTTCACGGAATTCTTCGAAGTCTTTTTGGATTGACTTAATCACACGAATCTCGTCATTGATACGCACGAGATCGTTTATGTCCTTTTTATTTTTCTGAGAAAAATTAATTCCTTCGTTCTCTCTGTTATCTGCGATAATGAGCGATTCTTTCAATGATTTATTCGTGATCAATTTTGAATTGATCAAGTAGCGATAAATCTTTGAGAAGTTATTGCTCAATCCGTCGGTACGCACGTTGTCTTCCAACCA
This sequence comes from Flavobacteriales bacterium, assembly GCA_027491215.1. Taxonomy (GTDB): domain Bacteria; phylum Bacteroidota; class Bacteroidia; order Flavobacteriales_D; family Sanyastnellaceae; genus JAIXWP01. Next base: position 5,298 of record JAIXWP010000058.1, read on the forward strand.
GATTACCGCTTCATTGCGGCGTCCACGTTGGTAAACCGTGTTGAAGACTTCTGACTTACTCTTGAAAAGATAAAGCTCAACGGCTTCTTTTTCAAGTTTCTCTTGAACTTCTTCCCAACGGCGAATACGTTGCTGCTGACCATCTTTTTTAAAGAAATAGTCATGGTTGTATTCACCAGTGATACGATAGTATTCCAATTCACCTTCGCTATCACGTTTAACCATGATGCAGTAGTTCGAACCTTTTTTGATTTCGAATACGATATAGCTTTGGTTGTGTGTAGGGAAGTAGTGGTGGATGGTTTCCTTATCACCTCGGCGTTGACCAGAGAATGACATTTTGCTACCATCTACAACGAATAGGAAGTTGAGCGTATAAATAAGCGTCGATTTTCCGACGTTGTTTGGACCAACAAGTTGAATTGAGTCACAATCGTCAAGGCGCATTTCTGCGTTGACGTATGTGCTCGTGTTAATTCCAATGATGCGTGTGATCATGGTAAAATTCGTTTAGGTAATTCTAAAAAAGCGATAACACACAAAGCTAACCCCCATTAATGAGGTCAACAAGCGTTGTTAATGAATTGGTGAAAACTAGTGGAAGCTCAGCTTTTGCTGGTCACTCGCTTTGCTGCGGCAATGATATCTTTCACTCCAAGGCCATATTTTTCCATCAATTGGTCTGGAGTTCCGCTTTCCCCGAAGCTATCATTCACACCCACGAATTCAATTTTCGTTGGGTGGTATTTTGCTAGGGTCTGAGCGATGATACTTCCCAGTCCGCCCGTGATTTGGTGTTCTTCTGCCGTTACTACCGCGCCAGTCTTCTTAGCGCTGTTCACTACAGCCTCCACATCAAGCGGCTTGATTGTATGGATGTTGATTAGATCAACGGTGATGCCTTCAGCTTCAAGAGCTTTAGCGGCCTCAACAGCCTTCCAAACCATGTGGCCTGTCGCGAAGATGGAAACATGATTTCCGCTGTGAATATGCCAAGCTTTTCCGATTTCAAATTTCTGATCAGGCGCAGTAAATGTGGCTACTTTAGGTCTTCCAAAGCGCAAGTAAACCGGACCGTGATGTTCCGCAATAGCAATCGTAGCGGCTTTAGTTTGATTAAAGTCGCAAGGATTAATCACTGTCATGTTTGGCAACATAGACATCATTCCGATGTCTTCAAGAATTTGGTGCGTAGCGCCATCTTCTCCGAGTGTAAGTCCGGCGTGAGAAGCGCAGATCTTTACGTTCTTGTCGCTATAAGCGATACTCTGGCGGATTTGATCGTAAACACGACCAGTAGAGAAATTGGCAAATGTTCCAGTGAAGGGAATATAACCACCGATGGTCATACCAGCAGCGAGTCCCATCATATTTGCTTCTGCAATTCCGACTTGGTAGAAACGTTCTGGAAAATCTTTTTTGAAAGCATCCATCTTTAAAGATCCAATCAAATCTGCACAAAGTGCTACCACTTTTGGATTTGATTTTCCTAATTCATGAAGTCCTTCTCCGAAACCTGAACGAGTATCGTTTGAACCGTGTATTGTGAAATCTAACATGTTATTCTAAAATAAAAAGGTGAATGATGAAGGATTAATAGTCGCCAAGCGTTTCTTCTAGTTGACCAAGGGCATTTGCAAGCTCAGCGTCATTTGGCGCTACGCCGTGCCATTTGTGCGTTCCCTCCATGAAGTCAACGCCTTTACCCATTGAAGTGGTCATAAGAATCATTACAGGCTTTCCTTTTCCTGTCATGCTCTTCGCCTTTGCCAAGCCGTCTACGACAGCCTGCATATCATTTCCTTCCATTTCCATTACATCCCAGCCAAATGCTTCCCATTTCATTCTGAGATTGCCCAAGTTCATTACCTTTTCTGTAGGACCATCGATTTGCTGGCCATTTACGTCGATTGCAGAAATGATATTGTCTATCTTGTGGTGGGCAGCGTACATAGCAGCTTCCCAAATTTGACCTTCTTGCAATTCACCATCTCCGTGGAGTGTATAAACGAGGGATGGGTCATTGTTGAGTTTCTTAGCCTGTGCGGCACCCAATGCTACTGACAGACCTTGACCAAGACTACCGCTAGCCACTCTGATGCCTGGAAGGCCTTCATGTGTTGTTGGGTGTCCTTGAAGACGAGAGTCTAATTTTCTGAATGTCGCTAATTCAGCAACAGGAAAGAATCCCTTTCTTGAAAGCACACTGTACCAAACTGGGGAAATGTGACCATTGCTTAGGAAGAACAAGTCTTCGTTGACACCGTCCATCGACCATTGGTCTGCTTTAACATTCATAGCGTTGAAATACAAGGCCACGATGTAATCGGTGCAGCCAAGGCTTCCGCCTGGGTGCCCACTATTTACGGCATGAACCATTCTTACAATATCACGTCTCACTTGAGATGCGATCTTTTGTAATTCTGCAGTAGTGCTCATTTGGGGAATTAATATTGAATTTGGTGCGCAAATGTACCCTTTTCAAATGGGCTAATAGGGCAGTGTTGGAATCTTGTGGAAATCTCAAATCAAGTTGGATTCTTTTTCGTATCTTTCACTATGCTAAAGAAAATCCTCCCTTTCATCGCAGTGCTTGTTCTCATTGGATGTAAGTCCAATAAGCCTGTTTCTCAGGTAGAGCCAGTTAACATGGATATGCCTAATCTCACTGAAGTAAAAGGGTATAAGTTGCTTTTCGAGCCAGCATTGATTTTCAATGCCATGCCATTGGCTAATGAAAATAATGAGCAATACATCATTCTTAAGCTCACGGAAATAGAAGGAAAGAATATTCAATTCGCCTTCGGACTCCAAAATGTAATCCTAGTTCATGGCGGACAGAGCGATACTTTAAAAATATCGGAGATTCATGATTTCGGCCTCGAGAGTCCAATTATTGAGGGCGTAGTTCGTGGATTAAAAGTTCCTACAACATTAGATGTCGTGATTTTGGAGTTCGCGGAGTTCAATTCTGGTACGGTCCACAAAGTGTCTTACAAGAATGTGCGCACATTTACAGCGTACTAGACTGGATATATTTCTGTTTTTTTTTGAAAGTACTCATAGATGTTTTGGTTACATTCGCTAAAACCAATTGCCATGAAAACTAATCTACTTCGTCAAGCAATCTCAATTTGTGTTGTGTTTGCACTGATCTTCATTGGACTTGAGGCTAGTTCTCAAACGAAATCAACTCCAGTTTCTCCTAATAAATCAGCTGTTACAAAAGGTAAGACCAAGACACCGGCCCCAAAGCCAGCAACCATTACTGCTACCAAACCAGCAACGTCCAAAGCCCCATCATCTAAAGTGACAGGTACCGCGAGCCCAAAAGCACCATCAAAGCCAACTCGCACCGCTACTCCGAGCAGTGATCAGCAAATATCAGTACCAACAGCTCCCGATGCCCCAGTCCTGACGAACACTGGACCTGTATCTCCGCCTTCTTCGCAAGTTCCACAGACAATTATGCCATCGAAGGGGTCTATTTCAACCAATGTTAGAAATATCAATTACGGCTGCGCTCGATTTGAAAGCGATCTTCGTCTAATACCGATACAAACCAATCCATGGTATTGTCCAGAGGTGATTAATACCGATAGACTTTCAAAAGATTTGGCATTCGTGAGCAATGCGAATTATACCGTTATCATAGAAAACCAAACAGCCGATCTCCTTTTTGTTTACTATTCCTATTATGATACTGGCGAAACACCTTTAGGCAATGCCGCTTTCAATCTGGATGTCAATAATCCATACGGCGAAACGCTCGAGGCGAATTCAACCAAAACTTTTCCCATTATTCGAGATACCTATAGTGTAGTGGTGTACCGCATCAAAGCAGATGGAACAGCGGAAGTCGTGGAGTCTCAAAGAGGCCGAAACCACACGGGTAATGTCTATTTGACCATTCGAGATTAGATTGGGCAGTAAAACATTATCTTTGCCGCCCGAAATAAAATGGTATGGCACTGAAATGCGGAATTGTTGGTCTTCCCAACGTAGGAAAAAGCACCTTGTTCAACTGTCTTAGCAATGCTAAAGCACAAGCAGCTAATTTCCCTTTTTGTACAATTGAACCAAACGTCGGAACGATTACCGTTCCAGATGAACGTTTGAATGCACTTGCAGATCTTATCAATCCGCAACGTATTGTTCCAACTACCATCGAGATTGTTGACATCGCAGGTCTTGTAAAAGGCGCTAGCAAAGGTGAGGGTCTCGGAAATAAATTCCTCGCAAACATTCGCGAAACAGATGCAATCATTCACGTATTGCGTTGCTTCGATGATCCAAACGTGGTGCACGTTGATGGAAGCGTTGATCCGGTTAGAGATAAAGAAATTATTGATATCGAGCTTCAGTTGAAAGACCTTGAAGCTGTCGAAGCGAGAATCGCTAAAGTGCAGCGCGCTGCTAACAGCGGTGACTCAGCTGCAAAGAAAATTTATGATTACCTCATGCGCATCAAAACCGCATTGGAACAAGGTAAATCAGCACGTACATGTCCGCCAGAAACAGAAGATGAAGAGAAGTTGAATGGTGAATTGCAATTGTTGACAGCAAAGCCAGTATTGTACTTGTGCAATGTGGAAGAAGCAAGTGTTGCAACGGGTAATCAGCACGTAGAGAAAGTGAGAGTTGCAGTGAAAGATGAGAATGCTGAAGTACTCGTAATTGGTGCTGCAATCGAATCTGATATCGCAGAACTTGAGACTTTTGAAGAGCGTCAAATGTTTTTGAGCGATCTAGGTCTTGATGAACCAGGGGTTTCAAAATTGATCAAAGCAGCTTATCGCTTGCTGAATCTTCAAACCTATTTCACGGCAGGTGAGAAAGAGGTTCGCGCTTGGACTATCCACAAAGGATATACAGCGCCTCAAGCTGCTGGTGTCATTCACACTGATTTCGAAAAAGGATTTATCCGTGCTGAAGTAATTAAGTTCAATGACTTTATTAATTTCAAATCAGAAGCAGCCGTAAAAGACGCGGGAAAATTATCAGTTGAAGGAAAGGAGTATATCGTTCAAGATGGTGACGTAATGCACTTCCGCTTCAATGTATAAGCATTTCGCAATATCACTCTTTATTGCTGCAATGTTCATCACGGCATGCAATAAGACAAAAGCACCGATCTTAGTTTCGGAGAGTCGAGATTTAGAAATCATCGATTCTATAATGAATACTCAACAAGAAGCATGGAATAATGCTAGTCTTGAAGGATTCATGGAAGCTTATTGGAAGAGTGATTCGTTGATGTTTATTGGAAAAAGAGGCATCAATAACGGTTGGGAAAACACTCTTACGAACTATAAAAATTCTTATCCCGATGCGCTTACAATGGGTAAACTCAAGTTTACCAATAAGCACATGGATCGATTAGATTCAGCAAATGCTTTTGTTATTGGGCAATGGGAACTTTTTAGAGCAACGGATACTCTTTCTGGACACTACTCGTTGGTGTGGAAAAAGCTAAATGGCCATTGGACCATTGTCGCTGACCACTCGAGTTAATAGAAACTTTTATGACAGAAATCGTTACCTACGTTATCATTGGTGTCACTGTATTAGTGTCTATCATGGCTTTCAATAATGCATCGCTCTATCAGCAGCTTATTTTCAATCCATATACCGTTAAGCATAGCAAGCAGTATTATCGAATTTTATCGCACACCTTACTGCATGCAGACTGGACGCATTTGGCGTTCAATATGTACACGTTTTATTCTTTTGGAACTTTCTTGGAAATCGTGTTTTCTAATCCAAATGTGTTTCAGCGTTTTTTCCCAGATCATCAATTTTGGGGAATCCAAGTGGGGTATCTCTATTTTATATTGCTTTATTTAGTAGGAGCAGTTGTTGCATCATTGCCAGCAATGCGCAAGCATAGCGACAATATTTCATACAATGCAGTGGGGGCATCTGGCGCGGTCAGCGCTGTGATCATGGCGTTTATGATCATGTTTCCAACCTTAGAAATTCGGATGTTCTTCGCTATCCCAATGCCAGCATATGTAGGAGCCTTAATATTCTTCGGGATCGAGCACTACTTGCAGAGAAGAGGCGGCACCAATGTGGCGCATGATGCACACATCTATGGAGCGCTGGGCGGAATAGTTTTCATTGCTATCATTCAGCCTTCTTTCATTGTAGAGTTTTTTACAAAAATTATCGCTTCTTGGATGTAGGCAATCAAGCCTAAAAAGCCTTTTAATTTCAGCAACACTATATTTGCGCTATGGATGAGGAACAGCTAAATAAATTGCGCGCACGATTGAACGAAGTCCACCGCTGGCCGAGTAAGTATATGTTCAAATTCGTAATGCCGAACGACGAGGAAAGGGTAACAAAACTCAAATTGATATTCGGTGAAAGCGCAGAGTTCAAAACAAGACTAAGTAGCAACGGAAATTATATCAGCGTTACCGTATATGAAATCATGCTCAGCGCTGATCATATTTTTGAAAGATACACCAATGCGGGAACTATTCCTGGTATTATTAGTTTATAAGATATGAATGCTCTAGAAATATTTAAAAACGCTTTACTTTTTTCACTTCTACTTATTCTGGTGTATGTCCTGTACAAAAGAATGATTCGCGTGCTGAGCAAGGATAGAATTCAAGCAAAATACCCGAGCATTGGAAATTCGATTATCATGGAAAACGGCCATGGTATCATTCAAGTTTCTCTCAAGCAACAAAGCTATCTGATAGTTGAGGTATTCACTTCCGAGGGCAATCAAGTTTTTGTTGTCAACGAAGGGGATTACCCAATAGGCGATCACAAATTTTCTTTTGAATTATCCAAACTTTCTTCAGGAAGATATTTTTATAAAGTGACTTCGCCACATCAGGAAAGTTCTCAATATTTCGACATCCACTAAGCATGAAAAGTTTGCGAATAGTTTTCATGGGTACACCAGAGTTTGCCGTGGAATCACTGAAAGCTTTGGTGAATTCTACGCATGAAATTGTTGGAGTTGTCACAGTAGCAGATAAGCCTGCAGGCAGAGGACAACAAATTCAACAATCAGCAGTAAAGCAATTCGCATCGGAAAAAGGCCTGCATATTATGCAACCTCTAAAACTCAAAGAGGAGAGTTTTGTAAATGAGTTAAGATCGCTAAACGCAGACTTGTTTGTGGTCGTAGCTTTTCGCATGCTTCCAGAAGTCGTTTGGAATATGCCTCCAATGGGCACCATTAATTTGCATGGAAGTCTTCTTCCAAAATATCGCGGCGCCGCTCCCATCAATTGGGCGGTAATCAATGGTGAGACTGAAACAGGTGTTACCACTTTCTTCTTGCAACATGAAATCGACACAGGCCGTGTCATTAAAAGAGCTTTTATTCCAATTGGACCCAATGATACTGCGGGTGAACTACACGATAGCATGATGGTCATTGGAGCGCAAACATTGAAAGAAACAGTAGATCTTATTGCTTTGGAAAAAGCAGAAGCTGTTTCCCAAGAAATGCTAGTGTCTAATGGCGAGGAAATTTTACACGCTCCGAAAATTTTCAAAGAAGATTGTAAAATTGATTGGACCAAATCAGGCCAACAAATTCACAACTTCATTCGAGGACTTGCACCATATCCGTGCGCTTGGACCATGCTCGGAGAAAAGACTTGCAAAATCTATAAAGGCGAGTTCAAATCTGGAATGGCTTCTGATCCTGGGACATTTATTACTGATCATAAAGCTACACTTCGCATTGCATGCAGCGACGGTTGGTATAGCATCCACGAACTTCAGTACGAAGGAAAGAAAAGGATGGGGGTAGAGGAGTTTCTACGTGGTTGGAGAGTTTAGAATTCTAGGACAAATCTCAAATTGATTCGACGTCCTGTCAAATAGGTTGGAATCCCGTATTGTCTGCCATTCACATCTTCGATCCATTGATAATTGATGGTGTTGTTCACACCAAGTAAATTGAATACTTCAAGAGATATCAAACCCTTGTCAATGTTTCGGTTGAATGCATTGTTCTTCTTCTTTTTCAAGAAAAGATCTCTACTGAATCCAATGTCTGTTCTGAAGTATGATTTTGTGCGAAGAATGTCCTGATAACGATCTCTTGTTGGAGGACCATAAGGAACACCTGTTCCAAAAAATAAGGTGAGCAATACTTTGTATTCTTTTTTTCGAGGCATTTCATCCAAGAAAAGAAGGGAGAAGCTAAAGCGTTGGTCGCTTGGTCTTGGAATGTACCCTGGTGTTTGAAGTAAGCTATCTACTCTTACAAGATCAGTAGTATATCCGGGGCGAATGGTGTCTCCTGCTGCGTTGAAGTACAGATAATAAAAATCATTGCTAAGATCTTCTTCTGTTTTCAGGTAAGACATACGCACCCATGATTGCACACCATCAATGAATTCTCCATTGAGCATTAGATCTGCGCCGTAAGCATAACCTTTTGCTATGTTTTCAGCAAAGTAACGCTGACGTACATTCTCGAGCTCATAAGGAATGAGGTTGTCTAATTTTTTGTAGTAGACCTCAGCAATCATTTTGATCGGGCGATTCCATGCTTGGAAAACATAATCCGCACCGAGAATAAAGTGAATACTGCGCTGCGCGCGGATATCTGGGTTGACAGCACCATCAAAACCTCTCATTTCACGATAGAATGGTGGTTGATAGTAATAACCTAGACTAGCGCTTAACACAATGTCTTTACGTACTGTGTCAAGATCCCCGTTTTTGTCTTTTCGTATTTGATTCCAAAATGGGGTGTAAGAAAACTTTGCTCTTGGGCTTACTACTAATTCATTGTTATAACTCCAATGATTCGCACGTACACCTACAGTGGCACCGATGATGGCGTTTGAGTCATTTTTGAAAGTATAGTTGTCTTGAACAAAAGCGCTGGTTCTTGAAGAATTTACTTCATTGACCGCGCGAATGCGATCTTGAATCGCAATGCCTTGAATAGGACGTCCAGATGGATCTGTATAACCGATATTATCATTCGGACGAGGCGATGCATATCCTGCGCTATCTGTAATGCTCCATTCATTCAGCTCGTCATAAATCTTTTCAATTTGTAAATCTGTCCCCCACTGCACGAAGTGATTGGTGCGATCGAAGTCTCTAAACCCTCTGTGGGTAAAGCTGAATACGCTTGCTTCAAGATCATTTCGAGCGTGGTCCAAGTAAGCCCCAACACCGCGGTTGGTCAATACTTCACCAAATTCATCACTTCCTAAGTCTCTTTCTAATTCATCAAGACGATAAGCTCCTAGAATGTCGTAGTGTTCGCTTTCATACGTTTGGAAAGCACTCACGGTGAATCGAAGTTGAGATAGCTCGCTTGGATTATATCTCGTTGAAAATGCACCGAAGTATGTTTCAAACTGAGTCTCTTCCTGCCCTTCAAAGAACACTGTCAAACGCAATGCTTCATTGATTGTACCGACATCCGTTTCTCTTGTTCGAGGAATGAAGTTGTAGTTGTTTTTAGAATAATTACCTAAGAAGCTAAACTCCCAAGGCCCATACTTTCCTTGCGGTCTGTAGGTCACATAGCTCTGAATATCTGTGTATCGAGGATCGTACTCTGCATCTACATCCAAAGAGTTGAGTAGGTATGTATTTCTCTTATAACGAATACCAGTATTATGTGTAAACTTTTGATTTTTGGAAATGCCTTGAACGGTAAGGTTTGCTCCTAACAAGCTCATCATAGTCTTCACTGCAAATGAATCAGGACGCGCATATGTGATGTCGAGCACAGAGCTCATTTTGTCACCATACTTTGCATCAAATCCACCCGCACTGAAGTTGATACTCTCGACCATATCAGCATTCGGGAAGCTCAAGCCTTCTTGTTCTCCGCTGCGAACCAAGAACGGACGATACACTTGAATGTCGTTGACGTAAACAAGGTTTTCATCAAAACTACCGCCACGCACGCTATAGCTCGAGCTCAATTCAGAAGAGAAGTTTACAGGGGCTTGCAATAAATAACCTTCAATACCTCCTTGCGGTGTAGGCAACGGGGTGGCTAGCTTGGGGTTAATGCGAATGATTGAAACAGGGCGACGGCGCTCTGTGATGACAACGGGCGCTTTTTCTTGGGTCGCATCGAAGGTCACAACGATGATTTTGTCCTCATTTGAATCCACTCGAACCATCTTTTCTGAGGATGGAATACCGGGGAAATTAAGAACAAGGGTAATGTCTCTATTGGCTGGAATGCTAATCTTGAAGCCGCCTTCACTGTCTGAAAACACACGATTGTTTTGATTAGTCTTCTCGTAAATCAAAACGGAGGGTACTGGATTCTTATCTGGGTCTTGAACAAATCCAGAGATAGTTCCCGTTTGTGACCATAGTCCTAACGGGCAAAGAATGCACAATAAAATGAGGAGGCGGAAATTCATAAAGCAGTCAAAAATACCCTACAACTGCTAAATGCGACGAAAATTTTATGACTTACTTAAAAAAGATTACCTCTTTTTTCTTTTCATAGTCTTCATGAACTGAGACCATGCGGCTTGGCTGAGTAGATTTCCTCCAGATTTGAAGCCATTGTTATAACGGGCATCCAAAGTAGAAGTAGCGTTATCATACGCCGCGTCGCTAAAGTCGGCGAGGTCATCTGATAGGCTTGCGGAGTTGCCGCGGCGGAAAGCGTAGAAGTTATCCCCTGGAAGATCGAGCGCTAAAATTTCTTGACGGAGCTTATGCGGTGCAGGATAAGGAAGAATGTACACAGTTGGAAGAGTACTCGTATCTGGTTCCATCAATTGCACCAATGAAAGAGCTGTTTCTTTTGTTTCTGCTGGAATTACAAAAGTGCTTTCTCGGAGTCCGATGCATCTAAAATGAAGAGTGTCACCAGCTAGTACTGGTAAGGTGAAGTATCCCGACAGGTCAGAAAATGTTCCGCGATAATCTCTAGATCGATAAATACCCACAAACTGAGCGGGGTACAGTGAGTCTGAAGCGAGCACCACACCTGATACTTGCACCACCTTGGGTTGCTGAACAGGTGTGACAATAGGATTTTGTCCTAGCGCACAAATACTAGCAACAACAAGAATGAGGACGGAAAGAAAATACTTCATTTGCAACAAATATAGAGGTCATTTAGAGGACCTCCGTAAATAGACGCTCGGTCTTTGTGTAAAGTTACCATTTTTTTAGAATTGATGTGCCCGAACACAGATGATTTTTGTAGGTTTATAGAATGACAATGATTTTGAGAATTATGACATTTAGATTTACAAAGAAGATTTCCCTGTTTCTTTTTCTCGCATTCGGACTTCAAGCATGTTCACAAAAGTCGTTTAAAGAGATGGCAGATGATATGGCTGGCGACCGAGCTCCAATTGTTCAATTATCTGACTTTGATAGCACCGCTGTAATCGTTGACACACGCGAAAGAGCGGAATACGATGTATCACACATTCCAGGAGCGATTTGGGTGGGGGATGATGTTGCAAAAATGAATGGCATTTCAAAAGACAAAAAAATAATCGTGTATTGCAGCGTCGGTTACCGCAGTGGAAAGTACGTTGCGAAATTGCGTGAGCAAGGCTATACACAAGCCTACAATCTTTGGGGTGGAATATTCAATTGGGTGAATGTTGGTAAACAGGTGGAGGATTCAAAGGGACTGACCCAACGTGTGCACGGTTTCAGTAAGAAATGGGGAAAGTGGGTGAGCAAAGGAGTGGTGGTATATGAGTAAGAGAATTATTATCATGGCAAGACCGGCCGAACTCGGCAAGGTGAAAAGCAGATTAGCAGCAACACTCGGAGCAGAAAAAACACTTACCGTTTACAAGCATCTCCTGCAGCATACGATTTCCACAGCGGAAAAATCAGGACACTCAATCATCATTTGGTGGAGCGAACTCCCCAATGATTATTTAATTATTCCTCACAAATTGCAAATAGGCGAACTTCTCGGAGACCGCATGCATCAGGCTTTTGAATTTGAATTTAATTTAAATCAATCTGAGAAAGTGGTGATGATCGGCACCGATTGCCCAGATCTCACAACCACCATTCTTGAAGAAGCCTTTAATACATTGGAGGAAAACAATGTTGTGCTCGGACCTTCTGAAGACGGCGGATATTACCTCATTGGAATGAATGGATTCCATCCAGAATTACTCCAAGAAATAGAATGGAGCACTGAAAAAGTATTAGCACAAACAATTGAAAAGTGTAAGAAGTATAAAAAGACTTTCGCACTTTTACCCACATTAAATGATATCGATAACGAAGAGGATCTAAGAAGAAGTTCTCTTATTAAAACACTTGTATTATGAGCATGGAAGAATTAGAAGAAAGCGTTGAATGGTTAAAGTCTAAAGGAATTAACGCTCCGGAAGTTGGGATCATCTTGGGAACAGGATTAGATGGACTAGCAAAACAAATTAAAGTTGAAAAAGAATTTAATTATAGTGTCATTCCTCATTTTCCAATTTCAACAGTAGAGTTCCATTTTGGAAAATTAATCTATGGTGAATTAGGTGGAAAGAAAGTCCTAGCATGTCAGGGGCGTTTCCATTATTACGAAGGTTACACGATGCAGCAAGTGGTAATGCCTGTGCGTGTGATGAAGATGCTGGGCACCAAGTATGTCTTGCTTTCTAACGCTGCTGGCGCCATTAATTTATCTTATAAAAAAGGAGAATTAATGTTGCTTGATGATCACATCAACTTGCAGCCTGACAATCCTTTGATCGGACAAAATCTCGACGATCTCGGACCTCGTTTCCCAGATATGAGTCAACCTTATTCGCCTTTTCTCAATGGTCACATTGAAAGAATTGCAGCGGAGAAAGGAGTGAAGATTAACAAAGGTGTATATGCTTCAGTACCTGGTCCAAACCTCGAGACACGCGCTGAATACCGCATGCTTGGCATCATGGGCGCGGATGCAGTTGGAATGAGCACTGTTCCTGAAGTCATAGCATGTAATCATATGTCATTACCATGTTGCTGTGTTTCTGTTCTGACCGATGAATGCGATCCTGACAACCTAAAGCCAGCAAGCATTCAAGACATCATCGCAACTGCGAAGAAAGCAGAAGTGACATTGACGGAGATTTATGTTGAATTGATAAAGGCGATCTAGCCTTTTCATTCTCCCCAAAACTCAAGGGCTAGACGAAACGTATTACAATGCGCTTCGACAATTATTTTAATATCCTCGCTGTAGCCGCCACCCATGGCGCAACAGACGGGGATATTGTATTTTTTACAAAAACTAAAGACTAGAGAATCGCGCTGTTTGCACGCCTCAAGACTCACACCTAGTCGCCCCAGTTTATCTGATGCCAGGATATCCACGCCGCACTGATAGAAGATAAATTGTGGTTGAAATGATGGGATGATTTCACTCAGATTTTTTTCAAGCAAATCGAGATATTCTGCATCTTGAATTTTATCAGGAAGCGGAATGTCGCGATCGCTTTTTTCTTTGTGTAAAGGGTAATTATGTTCGCCATGCATGGAGAAGGTAAATACCCGAGATTCGTTTTCAAATATTGATGCGGTTCCATTTCCTTGATGCACGTCACAATCAATAATCATAACACGCTGCACGAGATTTTTATCCAATAAATATTGAGCTGCAATGGCCATGTCATTGAGCAAGCAAAATCCTTCTCCGCGATCGCTGTATGCATGATGTGTTCCGCCCGCTACATTAAGTCCGCATCCATGTTCTAGAGCGTGCAATGCCATATCTAAAGTGCCTTGCATAATGATCGCCTCGCGCTCTACGAGCTGCTCGCTCAAAGGAAATCCTGTTTTGCGAATTTCATTTTTATCAAGTGCGAGATGCTTCAATTTTTCCCAATAAGAAAAATCATGCACACGCAGAATATCTTCTTCACGCATCTTCGAAGGTGAATGCATCATTGATTCGTTGATGCTGCCTTCATAGATCAATTGTTCAGGAATCAATTCATACTTGAGCATCGGAAAGCGATGCCCTTCGGGCAAGGGATGACAGTAAATAGGAGCGTAGGCAATTTTTACCATAAGAATAGACGACAAATTTGGCGAGGTTTTGTTTACAAGCAATACTTTTGCAATATGTCATCACCACTAAGTCCAACACCGCATCCCGCTGATCAGGGAATCAAAGTGGTCAAACATGGAATGGGCTTCAATTTCGTATTGGCAATCATCAAAGGCACCGCAGGTTTTTTAGGCAATAGCTATGCTCTCGTTGCAGATGCCATCGAAAGTGCATCGGATGTATTGAGTTCGATGGTGGTGTGGATTGGTCTGCGCACTGCTGCGCGTCCGCCAGACGAAGACCATCCTTATGGTCACGGCAAAGCAGAGCCTGTAGCGGCAGTTATTGTGAGTCTTTTCTTGGTGGCTGCTTCCATCTTGATTGCTGTCGAAGCCATTCATAATATTCAGACTCCGCACCCGGTGCCTCAATCTTGGACCCTCTGGGTGATAGTGGCAGTGATTATCGGTAAAGAGGTGGTGTTTCGATATGTGATGTCCACTGCCACTGCTATTGATAGCACCGCAGTAAAAGGCGAGGCACAACATCACAGAGCAGATGCTATTACATCTGTTGCTGCTTTTATTGGTATTGCTATCGCCCTATGGGGTGGCGAGGATTATGCAAGCGCAGACGACTGGGCAGCGCTTCTAGCGAGTTCTTTCGTTGCTTGGAATGCTTACAATGTTTTTCGCCCAGCTTTCAAAGAACTAATGGACGAGGCTCAGCCTAAGGAATTGGTGGATGAGGTGGTTAGTATTGCGATGACTGTGAATGGGGTGGAGGCGATTGAGAAATGCTTTGTGAGAAAAATGGGCTTCGATTATTTCGTAGACATACACGTAGAAGTGGACGGAATGCGCACCGTGACCGAAGGACACGATATCGCACATCGCGTGAAAGACGCCATTATGGCAGCGAAGCCTGCGGTCTATGACGTACTTACGCACATCGAGCCCTATCCACATCACCACCAGTTATAATATGTCGAGTGTTGAAAAGACGCCCGCCTTTTCATAGGAGATTCCACGGACTACCCACTATATTTGCGCGCATTCAAAACCCGAACGATGAAGTTTGTAGTAACAAGCACAGCCCTTCTTAAGCAATTGCAAATGCTTAGCGGAGTATTAAATTCCAGCAATACATTACCTATTCTGGATAATTTTCTTTTTGAAATAAAGGAAAACGAATTGACGCTTTCTGCTTCTGATTTGGAAACATCTATGAGTACTCGTATGGTGATCCAATCAAAAGAAGAAGGAATGATCGCTATTCCAGCAAAACTTCTTTTGGATATCCTAAAGAGTTTGCCTGAACAGCCGCTCACTTTCAGCGTTGATCCAAAAACATACGGAATCGAAATCTCTAGCGACTACGGTAAGTACAAACTTACAGGTCAGAACGGAGATGAGTTCCCTAAGGCTCCGCAAATGGAAGGTACCAAGTCATTGGTGATCCAAAGCGATGCACTTGCACGTGCTATCAACAAAACCCTCTTCGCTACTGGTAACGATGATATGCGTCCTGTGATGAGCGGTGTGTTCTTCGAAATTCACGAAGACAGCATCCGTTTCGTTGCTACTGATGCTCACAAACTCGTTCGCTACAGCCGCACAGATGTGGGTGGTGATAGCCCTGCTTCATTTATCGTCCCTAAGAAGCCATTGAACCTTTTGAAAGGCTCTATGGGTGCTGCTAAGACGGAAGTGAAAGTAGAATACAACGAAAACAACGCTCAATTCTCTTTTGAGAATGTAGTTCTTCTTTGCCGTTTGATCGAAGGAAAATATCCAAACTATGAAGCGGTTATTCCAAAAGAAAACCCATTCAAGTTGACCATCGACCGTTTGGATCTATTGAGTTCTATCAAGCGTGTGAGCATCTTCGCTAACAAGACTACACACCAAGTGCGTCTTCGTATGGGCGGAAGCGAGTTGAACATTTCTGCTGAAGATTTGGATTTCGCTAACGAAGCTCAAGAGCGATTGACTTGCACATACGCAGGTGATGATATGGAGATCGGTTTCAACTCTCGTTTCCTTCAGGAAATGTTGGGTAACTTGACATCAGAAAATGTAAATATCGAAATGAGCGCACCAAACCGCGCAGGTATCCTTACTCAAGTGGAGCCAGACGATATTTCTGAAGATATCTTAATGCTGGTAATGCCAGTTATGCTTAACTCTTAAGAGTACAATTGTATTTAACCTTACTACGAAAAGGGCTGTCTTATGAAGACGGCCCTTTTTGATTTTTATCCCATGTAGTGCTTTGTGTCCATTGCCAAGAAGAAGAAGGCTTATGTTTTTCAGAATCGTTGTGCGACTTATTTTCTGCCGAAATATTTTCAATACCTGCGGGAATCTCTTCGATGTTTTCTTCTTCATCAGGTTCTAATTCAAAAGCGAATACTTTACGCTGCGGTCCTTGTTTGCGATAAATTATAGCGGCAATAATTCCAGCTGCAAAGCCCGCCATATGCCCCTCCCATGAAATCTTGGGATCAATCGGGAAGAGATACCAAACCAACGAGCCGTAGTACATTGCAACCACAAGGGCAACTCTCATCATGATTGGATTACGGCGAATGAGTCCACTGAAAAAGAGAAATGCAAACTCTCCATATAATATCATACTCGCTCCGATATGAATGGATGGGCGACCGATCAACCATAAGAGAATTCCCGAGCCAAGGAAAATGGTGAAGAAGGTCTTGATAGAAATACTGCGATAGAAATAGAATAGAAAGCTATTCAACACAAGGAAAGCTAGCGTATTATGCCAAATATGACTTAGGCTGCCGTGTAAAAAGTGCATGGTGAAAATGCCTATCAAACCTGACCATTCACGAGGAAACAAACCATACTGAGTAACATTATAGCCGAGGTATTCGTCCATGATAAAAAGCGACCAACAAATCGCGAGGAAGAATACGGATACAAAAAACGCATCCAGAATTTTACTTCCGTCGCTGGTTTCCTTAGCGGAAATATTTGTTAAATCGTTTGTACTCATATAACATTTGATTAGCTTTAACCCACTAAAACTAAGGTGATGAAAAAAGGTCTATTTACTCTAGCTGCATCGATGGTCTTGACCATAGCCGCAGCTGCATCTCCAGATCCAACTAAAAAAGTTGACCAAAACGATCCTAAAAAACAAGAAGAGAAAAAGTCTTCTTTCGGTTTGACCGAAGGTTATTTTTCCATCTTCGATATTTTTAAGACCGTTGACAAGGTAGACACCCTTCGTGCAAATGTGCCGGCACCGCTTAACAAGAGAAGTGCCACGCCCAAGAAGTGACAGAAAGGCATACCGCCTATATTTGTCTGATGCAGCCCATTGATTTAAATCACAACCAACCAATTCCCGAAACGGAATTAATTCTCCGCGCTGATGGTAGTCTTTATCATCTCGGAGTTCTCCCACATCAAGTAGCGTCTAAGATTATCATTGTTGGTGATCCTGAACGTGTGCCTACTATTTCAGAATTATTCGATGAAGTAGAGTGCCGCATTCACAATCGTGAATTTGTGGTTCACACGGGCTCATACCAAGGCAAGCGATTTACAATTGTATCAAGCGGAATCGGAGTGGACAATATCGATATCGTCATCAATGAACTCGATGCTGCTGTTAATGTGGACCTCTCAACAAGACTTCCGAAAAAGGAAATAACGAGTTTAGAAATTGTACGCATTGGAACAAGCGGCAGTATTCGTCCTGAAATCCCTGTGGGTAGCTTTGTGGCGAGCGTTAAGGCTTTCGCGTTGGACGGAGTGCCATATAGCTATCATATGCAACTCAGCGATGATGAGGCTGGCCTCATTCAGCACCTCAAGTCTGAAATTCCCTATTTAAAAGACAATCATAGTCTATATGCTGTCGATGGTTCACAAGAGTTGTTGAATCGCATCGCTTTCGATATGGTTCAGGGTATAACTGCCACCCAAAATGGATTCTATGGACCACAGGGTAGGAGCGTTCGACTTCAATCAAAGGTTGAACCTCTGTTGAAATCGTATGAAAACATCGTGTGGAAAGGAAATAAGGTGACCAATTTTGAAATGGAGTGTGCAGGCATCTATGCACTGGCTTCTTTATTGGGCCACAGGGCTTTAACGGTGTGTGCGATCCTTGCAAATAGAGCTACAAAAGAATTTCACAAGAACCCGTCAACAAGTGTTGAAACCCTTATCAGGACTGTGTTAGAGCGATTTTGAAACCACTGATGTGGATAAGAGCAAATCACAGCCTCATTTAACGTGAATAGGTGGGGTACTTTTGGATGAAAGCTTTGTATAAAGTGAATCCTATGTACACCACAGAAGTGAATGCGTTGATCTCTCTTATAGAGGATCCAGATGAGATGATCTATCTTCAAGTTCGCAATGAACTGAAGATGTATGGTGAACAAATTATTCCTCACCTAGAATACTATTGGGAGTTGAATGATTTTGGTCCTTTATTTCAATCACGTTTAGAAGAGCTCATTTCTAGTATTCAGTATGATTCAGTCTATCAGCGCCTAAAGGCATGGAAGACTTCAGAAGATCAGGATTTGTTGGAAGGCGCGCTCATCATCAATCGCTACGCCTACCCTGGTTCAGATGAGGAAGAGCTCAGAAGAAAAATTTCTCGCATTCGTCAAGACATCTGGCTCGAGCTAAATGATAATCTGACTGCAGTTGAAGTGGTGAGAGTTTTCAATCATATGCTTTTCAAGGTGCACGGTTTTGAAGGTGATCGTGATCATTATGATCAGCCTCAAAATAGTTTTTTAAGCGATCTTATTGGAACAAAAAGAGGAAATCCACTTTCGCTAAGTGTGCTCTACGCGCATCTTGCAAAGAGTTTGGATGTTCCGATCTACGGCGTCAATCTTCCAAGCCACTTTATCCTCTGCTATTTGGACTACGATCCAGAAATCAAGGAATGGGGTATCACTGAAGAGGACGCGGATGTACTTTTCTATGTAAATCCATTCAGCGAAGGCACGATGTTGATGAAGGAAGAGATTGATGAATTCCTTATCAATCAAGGCTTACCTCAAGAGGAACGCTTTTATCGTCCATGCAGCAATCAGGATATGATTAGCAGAATGCTCAATAACCTCATCCACTCTTACATCTCTAGAAATGATGAAGAAAAGGTGAGCGAGCTGCGCACGCTACAAAGTATTCTATTGGAAAAAGAGGACTAAGAACAGCCTTTTAGAATTCCGGAGCCAGCCCAGAAGATGGCTACCAACCATATTAATCCCTTGATTAAGAAGAAAAGAAAGCCAATAATCCCGAATTTTTTAAGGATAGTTTTCCACTTGGGAACAGGATTAGGTTCGCTGTTTTCTTGCATTGCGCTGCAAATGTGAAAAGATTCGCGCAACATTTTTCAAAACTTTTATTAAGAATGACGATTTCGCCCAATCTTTGGCGAATCTT
This sequence comes from Flavobacteriales bacterium, assembly GCA_027491215.1. Taxonomy (GTDB): domain Bacteria; phylum Bacteroidota; class Bacteroidia; order Flavobacteriales_D; family Sanyastnellaceae; genus JAIXWP01. The sequence continues at coordinate 24,732 of JAIXWP010000058.1, forward strand.
TGAATGATACATTGATTTTATGAAGAAAATTCTTGTTGCCAATAGAGGTGAAATTGCATTGCGTGTTATGCGCTCTGCAAAAGAGATGGGAATCGCTACTGTAGCGGTATTCAGCGAGGCGGATAGAAATGCTCCATTCGTTAAGTATGCGGATGAAGCTATTTGTATCGGGCCTGCACCAAGCAATCAGAGTTATCTCAAAGGCGATGTGATCATTGAAGTTTGCAAAAAGCTCGGAGTCGATGGCATTCACCCAGGATACGGATTCTTATCGGAGAATGCTGGTTTTGCGAGAAAAGTAAAAGAAGCTGGTCTCACTTTTATTGGTCCAAATCCGGAGAGTATTGAGGTGATGGGAAGTAAGCTTGCGGCAAAAGCGGCTGCACGCAAATACAATATCCCTATGGTGCCAGGAACAGAAGACGCGATTGCAGATCCTGAGCAAGCGAAGCGCGTGGCTACAGAAGTGGGACTTCCAATCCTCATCAAAGCAAGCGCTGGTGGCGGAGGAAAAGGGATGCGTATCGTAGAAAACATGGAGGAGCTGGAAGAGCAAATGAATCGCGCAATCTCTGAAGCACAAAATGCATTCGGCGACGGTTCGGTTTTTATCGAACGCTACGTGGCAGGCCCTCGTCACATTGAAATACAAGTATTAGCAGATACACATGGCAATATTGTTCATCTATTCGAACGTGAATGCAGCATTCAGCGCCGTCACCAAAAGGTAGTAGAAGAAGCTCCTTCTGCGGTGTTGACCCCAGAACTCAGAGCAGCGATGGGTGCAAGCGCAGTGGACGTGGCAAGAAGCTGCAACTATGTGGGGGCTGGAACAGTAGAGTTTTTAGTAGATGAAAATCTCAACTACTATTTCTTGGAAATGAATACGCGTCTTCAAGTAGAACACCCGGTGACGGAAATGATCACTGGTGTGGATCTCGTAAAAGAGCAAATTAGAATTGCCCGTGGAGAGAGATTGAGCTTCGCTCAAGAAGATCTCAAGATTAACGGACACGCGTTGGAGATACGTGTATATGCGGAAGATCCTCTGAATAATTTCTTACCAGATATTGGAACGCTCCAAACCTATCAAAGACCTAGCGGACCTGGTGTGCGCGTGGATGATGGTTTCGAAGAGGGAATGTCTATTCCGATTTTCTATGACCCGATGATTTCAAAGTTGATCACCCATGCAAAGAATCGCGATGAAGCGATTGCGCGCATGGTAAGAGCGATTGACGATTATAAAATCACAGGGGTTCAAACAACATTGAAGTTTTGTCGTTGGGCCATCCAGCAGGATGCTTTTACTTCAGGGAAATTTGACACACATTTTGTGAAACAATATTTTACCCCAGAAGTATTAAAAGAAGAAATGCCAAAGGAGGAAGTTGTTGCAGCATTGATGGCAGCAGCTCTTTTTGGAAAACAAAAAGCAACAGCGGTAATTTCACAACAACAGCCAAAGAATTCTAACTGGAGAAGAGCGCGTTTGGATTAATGGCGAGATAGTTGTAAATTTCGGTGTGTGTTGAAGGAATGAAAAAGAACAGAGCCATATCGAATTCAGCCATCGGGATTATTCTATCCCTGTTGCTCTATTTCCCTTCTACAAGCTCTGCCCAAGTCGTTCCGTCCTGCGACACGATTTACAACAGTTATTTTACGGCCATCTGGAAAATTACGGAAACCGATACGTTCGCCGTTGCCACCTTGGCTCCTGTAGTAATCGATAGCCAATGCACCAATCGCAAAAAGAAAAAGTCTGTTGATGCACTTCAAATAAAAGTGGCCAAGGTCTATCCCTACGCAAAAGCGGCGGGTGAAGTAATGAAACATTACGAAGAACTTTGCTTGAAGGTCAATGACCCTAAGGCACAGAAGCAATTGCTCAATCAAGCGGAAGACGAAATGAAGAAGCAATTCGAAAAGGATCTTCGTGCTATGACAGTCAGTGAAGGAGTGCTTCTTATCAAATTAATCGACCGCGAAACGGGCTCTACTTCTTATGCGCTCGTTCAAGAATTAAAAGGGAAAATGTCTGCCTTCATGTGGCAAGGAGTTGCTCGACTCTTCGGGCACAACCTAAAAGATGATTACGACCCGTATGGCGATGATGCAATGGTGGAAAACATCGTTCAGCGCATCGAAGACGGTTCAATCCCTGTTAAGCCGCGTCCGGTAGCTGTTTTCGGGACATCACAGCAGCCTCAATAATTTTTCTTTTACTACTTCCAAACCAGCGCTTGCTCCTTTAGCAATTACTTGGAGTTGACCTGAAATTCCTGCGGGAGTATTTGGATCAACAATGTATTGCGGAATGCCTGATGGCGTAGAATGTATGAGTCCCGCTGCTGGATAAACCTGAAGCGAAGTTCCAACAATCAAAAAGATATCTGCGGTCGCGCATAGCTCTGCAGCAGGTTGAATCATCGGCACCTCTTCTCCAAACCATACAATATGCGGTCTTAATTGTGATCCTATGGGACAATTGTCTCCCCAATTTAATTCGCTGCCGTTAATATCAATTACAATCGAAGAATCGCTGGTGCTGCGGGCTTTGGTGATTTCACCATGAAGGTGCATTACATTTTTGCTACCTGCACGCTCGTGCAAATTGTCGATGTTCTGTGTAATAATTTGCACATCAAAATGCTCTTCTAATTCAGCCAAGATTTCGTGTCCGCGATTAGGAGCAACTTCTAAAATTCGCTTTCTTCTTTGATTATAAAAATCAAGTACTAAATGTGGATTTTTCGCCCATCCTTCCGGTGAGGCAACATCGGTAATACGATGATTTTCCCATAAGCCATCGCTACCTCGAAATGTTGCAATTCCGCTCTCTGCGCTCATACCCGCGCCAGTCAATACTACAAGACGCATCATTTGAATTTGAATTGAGAATAGATTTTCAAATTATAACAATCAATGTCTTTTTCAAGTTCTTTGAGCAGAATATTCTCATTCAATGGGACCAGCGAATTACCAGCTACTTCTTTGCTTTGAGCATGAATTAGTTTTCCATTGGAAACGATATAATGTGTCACTTCGGTAAAACCATCCTTGTCCAAATCAGTGAATAGGAGTGGACTCGAGAATGCCATCGTATTAGGACCTCCAGTCACTTTTGCCTCGTGTTCAAACAGATAATCAAAGGTGTAGGTGAATGGACTGAAATAGTAATTGGAGCTGCTAATATTTCTATAGGATTGAGACACGGGGTCAGGTACTTCCAATGTCGAAACGAGTGCTTGTTGGTCTAGTTTTTTATAAATCTGATTCACCAATCCACTGCTGTATTCAGATTCTGGTAGGCAATACAAATCGGAGTTATTCATCATCAAATTATCATCAATCTGGGCATTCAAGTAAAGCACAAGAAAAGCGGACTTACTGATGTAAGGAAACACACTGTATTCCTCCCAGTTGTTAGATTTATCAGTTGAGAGTTTGAAATAATACTTCGATTCAACAGGAGAGTAGATGTACAGAAATCCTTCGTGATCAGAGCGCAATTCATACGTTCCTTGCAATAGTCTCTCCTCGGCTAAAGTCTTGGGAAGTTGCAAAGGCTGCAGACTCCAAATGCGGTCTTGCTTTGTCAGAAGCGCTACCATGGTTTTCATTTCTTCAGGATCTTGCGCATCAACATAAGTCACCTCGAAGTAAGTACTCGCCGGATTGAGCAACACGACATCTACCATGGACTGATTGGATGAAAGAATCGATGTTGCAAACTCTTCAATGAACTTGTTCCTCGCGTTTGGAAACATAAATTCGAAAGTATAATAATCAATCGGCTGGGTAAACATGCCTCGAAATTGCCCCAAATCATCCATTGGATTTTTTTCAAAAATGAAGTTGGCGATCTCATTCAAGCCAAACTCTCCACGTTCTAATTTCCCATAGTTATTGTAAAAAATACTATAACTAAAGCCGCTATCGTAGAGGTGTTGGAGTTGTTCGACGCTTTTTTGACTCTTGCCTAATTGTATTTGTTCGAGCTCGTTTAAAAAGTCTTTTTCACGAAGTGGGAGCCCTAATCGACGATCCATTTCACCTAGGGAAATAAATGAAATGTGATTGATTATTTCTTTCAATTTCTCCAGATCCAATTGGTCTTGCGATTCACGAACTGCTTCCACGGTGATGAAGAATGCGCCAACAGTGGTTGAAGCAAACTCAATAAAATAGTCGGAGGCGCTGCCCTCATCACTGATTACTTGACTTCTAAACGAAACACCATAATATCCTTTGTAATCGAATTCATCAAAGAGGGTGATATTTGGGTTGGTTAGTACTTGGTTATTTATTTCTTTTTTAAGCGTGTCAATATTTGCAGGGACGGTCATGAAGCTCGAGCGCACATCATATTTTTTTCCGAGATAAGAAATCTGGTAGGGCATATCGGTGTAGCCCATCGCTGGGTCAGGACTGCTGAGGACTTGAAAGGACTTGTCGCTATTGTTGATGACCGTGATGGGCTCGAATAACAGTTCATTGCTCTGAGCAGAGCCTCTTTGAGGGGCGAGGCAAATCGTAAAGAGAGCAGTGAGAATAATTGAAAGTGCTTTCATAGAATACAAACTTAACAAAGTAAAATCCATATTACCTTCGCGGCATGTCAGCCTTTCGCGCATTGTGGAAAAAAGAACTCCTGCTGGAGTTTCGCCAAAAACACGCTTTGGCGGGGATTGCCATGTATGTGCTGGCCACTGTGTTTGTCTGTTATTTATCATTAGAAAGGATCGAAAGTGAACAAGTATGGGGCGGTTTGATGTGGATCACCGGTCTCTTCACCGCGTTCAACGCTATGCAGAAAACGTTCCAACAAGAGGGGGGAGGCACGCAGCTCTATCTTTATTCGCTGACCTCTCCACGTAAGATCATGTTGGCAAAGTCGCTCTACAATGCCCTGTTGGTAGCGGTTCTCAATGTCGTCAGCCTATTCTTTTTCTTGCTTTTCTTCGGAGATGAAATGCTTGGAAAGACTGATTTTTATCAACTTTTCTCAGGATTAATTCTAGGCAGCTCAGGACTAGGGATCACCCTCACATTCGTTTCTGGGCTTAGTTATAAGTCAGGCGCAGGCGTTGGATTGGTTGCTATTCTAGGCTTTCCCGTTATTATTCCACTACTCATTACCATTGTCAGATTTACCACAGGGGCAATGATCGGTCTCAGTTGGTTGGAAAATGGTTTAAATCTTCTGGTGTTATTGATCTTAAATGGGTCGGCTTTGCTTCTTTCCTTGCTTTTGTTCCCCTACCTTTGGCGCGAATAATTCCGAAGCTTCGGAAACAAGGAAAATACGTATCAATGAAGACATGGCTTAAGATCGTCTGTATAGCGCTTTTGGCGTACACCGTGATATCATCGTTGTGGCACCCTTTGGCCCCTGGAGGACTGACGGTGGATATCGAAAAAATCCAGCCCGGACCAAACACCTTTACTTTCACAGGATACAATACCCACTTCGTGGATGATAAAGCTTCGCTGCAAGTATTCGTGGCAAGTGGAAGCACTTACTTCTGCGCGAAGGTGGATGAGGTGATTGACAATAATCACGTTAAGGTCACTGCAATACTTCCAGATACGCTTCCTTCCAAGGACATCAGTTTTTATTCCAATACCAACACCGACGGAACGGTGTACATCCAAAAGCCCATTGATTCGCGCTCATTCGCATTCGTCGATGGTTTTGTTTCATCGGTAGCATGCAGTCCAAAGGTGACCAACGATGAGCATCAAAATTTCGGTTATCCATTTCAAGTCATCATTTTCGAAAGCATCCGAAACCTCATGTGGCACGTGCCGATGTGGTTTACCATGTTTGCATTGATGTTGATTTCATTTATTCAGAGCATCAAAATCCTCAATCAAGCAGGCCGCGAGGCAAAGGCGGATGTGGCGATGGATTTTTCTAAAATAAAATTATTTGACACCAAAGCCGCATCCAGTGCGGGTACTGGCTTAGTGTTTTGTATCCTTGGATTGATCACCGGTTCAATCTGGGCGCGCTTTACATGGGGCGACTGGTGGACCAACGACCCGCAGCTCAATGGAGCTATGGTGGTATTCCTGATGTATGTAGCTTATTTCATCTTGCGAAATAGTGTTAATGATGAAGAAAAGAAGGCGCGTCTAGCAGCGATATTCAACATCTTCGCATTTATTTTGTTAGTCGTGTTATTGATGGTGATGCCGCGCTTTGCAGAAGGTTTACACCCAGGCAAAAGTGGCAATCCAGCGTTCTCTTCGTATGACCTAGACAGCTCGTTGAGAATGGTGTTTTACCCTGCATGTGCAGGATTTATCCTTCTAGGAATTTGGCTTTACAATTTGAATTTCAGAATAAAAAGATTAGAACAAGAGAATGAAAACAATGATTAAGAGGGGAGTGATGTTGGGTGTACTTACACTCGCTGCAATTCCTGCATTCGCGGAATCTTCGTTGGAAGAGTATTTTTATGCAAGTGGAAAAATCAAGGTAGTGATTGCCGTTGCTTCGATTGTACTCGCTGGACTCGTGGCTTATGTGATTATCCTCGACAAGAAGGTGAAGAATTTAGAAAAAAAGAAATAGCATGAAAAAGTCAAATATCGTTTTGCTTGTTCTCATCGCTGTGGTTTCGGCCATCTTGATTAGCGTGTATGTTGGAACTGTTCCAAACACCACCTTCGAAGGCGCTCGCAACGATGCAGGAAAGAATGTTCGAATTACTGGTGTAGTTGACAAAACGCTTCCAATCGAATACGATCCTTTGGCAGATGCCAACCTCACTAAATTTCATGTAGTGGATAGCGCAGGACATTCAGAAAAAGTTTTTCTTCATTATGAAAAAGGAAAGCCAGATGGACTTCAATTTTCTGAAAAAGTGACCTTGCTTGGAAACTACAATGAAAGCGGCGAGTTTCATGCAAATGACATTCAGATGAAATGTCCTAGCAAATACAACGATCAAAAACACTCACTCGAAACTGCGCAGCAGTAAGAGCAAGAATAGTACTTCTCCAATATGAATGAAATTCAGTACCTCAATGAGCATCCCATTCCTGGAATGCTCGGAAATTTCTTTGTGGTTCTCAGCTTTGTGTCTGCGATTTTCGCAACGGTAGCCTACTACCTTTCTACGCGTTCTACAGGCATTGAAGATGTTTGGAAAAAGCCCGCTCGTTGGGCTTTTTATGTACATGGTATCTCCGTTATCGGAGTAGTAGGTACATTGCTCTTCATGCTCACCAATCACTTGTATGAATACAAGTATGTGTGGGAACACTTGAACAATGAAATGCCGATGCAGTATGTCTTCTCATGTATGTGGGAAGGACAAGAAGGTAGCTTCTTGCTTTGGACCTTCTGGCATGTGATCCTTGGATTCTTTTTGATTAAATGGTCAAAAGATTGGGAGCCTTGGGTGATGGCGATTGTAGCGCTGGTGGAAGTGTTTCTTGCATCTATGTTGCTCGGAGTTTTCTTTGGTGAATTCCAATTTGGTAGCAATCCATTCATGCTAAATCGCGAAGCAGGAATGAACGTTGGATTGCCTTGGACCATGAACGAAGATTATTTGTCTTTGCCTACGTTCCAAAATGGTCGCGGTCTGAATCCATTGCTTCAAAATTATTGGATGACCATTCACCCACCGACATTGTTCCTTGGTTTTGCATCAACGCTTATTCCATTCGCATTTGCTATTGCTGGCTTGTGGAGAGGAGATAAATCAGGTTGGATCAAACCAGCTATTCCATGGGCATTTTTTGGTGTCATGATTTTGGGTACCGGAATCTTGATGGGTGGTGCTTGGGCATACGAAGCATTGGGCTTTGGTGGCTTCTGGGCATGGGATCCTGTAGAAAATGCATCGCTCGTTCCGTGGCTCACATTGGTAGGCGCAGCACACTTGTTAGTGATCAATCAGCGCAAGCAAACATCTGTTTTCTCAGCGCTTATTTTAACCATCAGCAGTTTCATACTTGTATTGTATTCGACCTTCCTCACACGAAGCGGAGTGCTAGGGGATAGCAGCGTTCACTCATTTGTGGACAGCGGTATTCTCGCGCAATTACTTGTGTATTTATTGTTCTTCACCGCTCTCAGCACTTGGTTGATGAATAGCAATAAAAAATGGAGAACAATCTATCTCGCGGTATGTAGCATTTTATTTTTATTGGGTCTAGCAAATCTTGCGACGTTACCAGACACGCCTCCTGTGGAAGGTGCATTGCCTGGAGCAGGTACATGGATTCCTACATTGACACTCATATTCATGGTGGTGTCATTGGTGACCGTGTACATCAGTTATAGAAAAGAATATCGTGTAGCCGCAGAACAAGAAGAAGCATTGTGGAGCCGCGAGTTCTGGATGTTTATTGGTTCATTAGTATTGACCCTTGCAGCCATTCACGTTACCGTTCAAACCAGTGTGAATGTTGGAAATATATTATTAGCACCATTTGAAGATACGTTCAAATCACTGCACGCAAGCACCGATTGGGGATGGGCGAAGCGCTTATCAGAACACAACTTTGCAGCACCTGCGGAGAAAGAGAGATTTGATACTTATCACAGAATTCAAATTCCATTAGCATTCATTTTATTCTTGATTATCGCGATTGGGCAGTTCTTGAAATACAAGAGCACAGACATTAAGTATTTCTTGAAAAAAATATCGTTGAGTTTAATCGCATCGTTTGTTTTGACTGTCATTCTCGGATTCTTTATTCAGTTCGAATCGAATTCAGGACCATTGTACGCGTTGATTTTCGCGACCTTCTTTGCTCTGATTTCAAATGCAGATTATGCCATTCGCATATTGAAAGGCAAGATGGATTTGATAGGTGCGAGCGTTGCCCATATTGGATTTGCACTGTTGATCATCGGAGCAGTAATTAGCACTTCACAGTCCTTCTTTATTTCGGAAAATAAAAGAGGCAATGTGACCGAGTTGAGCGAAGACTTTGATAACAGCGAAGACATGCTCATTTACAAAGGCGACACCTTGGTGATGGGCGAGTACTTTGTACATTTCAAAGACAAGTATAAGAGCGGCAATCGATTGTATTGCACGATTGATTATTTGAAAAAATTACCGAAAGAGTACAAGGCTGGTCAATATGTAGAAGTGCAGGGAAGCACCTTCCGTTCATTGAAAGATCACACCGCATCAGAGAGTTTCTTGCGTGATTGGAGTCAAGATTCATTGTGGAAAGAAGTGACGCCAGCAGAGTTTGGAGAAGAAGAAGCACCTGAATGGGTGGCGGGAGTGCCAGGCGAAAAATTGTTTACGCTTGAGCCAACATTACTATTTGCAAAAGATCAAACCAGTCGTGAGCCGAGCATCAAGCACAGCTTGACCTCCGACTTGTACACCTACATCAAGTACACCGATACAGAGATGAAAGGCGACTCAGCGGGATATCTCGAGCCGAAGGCAGGGATCGTTCCAATCGGCCAGCCCGTGCGACTTTCAGAGACAGTGACCATTCAGTTGGATAGCATGGTAGCGATTACAGACCTACCAGAAAATCTTCCGGATAATGTAAAATTGAAGCGTGCCTTTGGAGTGATGACCGATGGTCAGAGCACAGAGCGCATCATCTTGGCGAGTGTGCAGATGGAAGATGGAACACCGTTGGTGTTTCCTGTAGAATCTCAGAAGTTCAAGATGTTGCTTTCATTGAAAGAAACGAAAGATGGAGTAGAGTTGACCATGCAGCAGCATTCGAGCGGAGTGAAAGATATGCTTATCTTGTCTGCGGAAATATTTCCACAGATCAACGTGCTATGGTTGGGATGTTTGGTGATGGTGATAGGAACAACCATGGCGATTAGACACCGCATTCGTTTATCAAAAAATAAAGTCAATGCTTAAATCACTTCTCTCCGTTATTGCCGGCGTTATCGCTGGAGTTGTCGTAATCTCCCTGGCCGAGGGCGTTATGGGCACCATTTATCCTTTTCCTGAGGGCACCGATATGAACAATATGGAGGCACTAAAGGCAGCCATTGCCTTGATGCCTGCTGGTGCGTTCCTTATGGTCATGGGAGGACATTTAATTGGATCAATGGCATCAGGAATGGTGGCGTCGTTGATCATGAAAACATCCATCCGTCCGGCCTTGATATGCGGCGGGATTTTTACCGCCTTTGGATTGATTAATTTGATAAGTATTGGAACACATCCGTGGTGGATGTGGACAGAGTTGGCATTGTATCTACCGATGGCATATTTGGGACACAAGATTGTGACCAAATAGAAAACCGATCAATCGTTCGGTTTGGTTTGTACGCGTGAGTTGAGAATCACCGATACGATGACCAGAATCATACCGAAAATACTGAGGAGCACCACCTTCTCATCGAAAAAGAAATATCCGAAAATAATAGCGAAGATCGCTCCGAAATAATTCCACGGGGCGATTTTGCTTGCTACATCACTGTGGAGCGCAAGCGTCATGAAATACTGCGCCAGGTGCGCGAATACCCCCATTACAAACATCCAAATCCATTCCGTGAGGGTTGGGGTTGTCCAATCGAACAGACACCAAATTCCAGTGATAGGAATCGCTACCATCGGATTGTAGAGCACGATCGTCATCGCGTGGTCAGTTCCCTTGCTTTTGATGATAGAATTGTAGGCAATGCCCGCAAAGAAAGCCGAGGTGATTCCTACCAGCAGCCAAAACGTGCTCACGCGCGTATCGAATCCCTTGATGAGTACCGTGCCGATGAAGGCCATAAAAAAGAACAGCCATTGGATATGTCGCACCTTTTGGTTGTTGAGTTGCGTAGCGATCAGCACCGTGAAAACAGGCGAGAGATATTGGATCGTACTAGCGCTAGCGAGCGGCATATTCATCACAGTAGAGAAGAAGAGCAGCAGCGCAGTAAGACCCATCAGCCCACGCATGATCAGCCAAAACTTATTGTTCCCCCAAAAAGATATACCGTAATGTTTGACGAATGCTGCCGCGAAGATGAAAGAGACAATCGAGCGGAAGAGGATCAGTTCATGCACAGGAATATGCGGATGCATTTTCGCGATGACATTAACAATCGCAAAACAAAACACCGATCCGATCATTAGTATAATGCCACGCGATTCCTTACTCATGCGGACAAAGGTAATGAAG
>JAIXWP010000149.1 GCA_027491215.1 Flavobacteriales bacterium
ACGTTCACACTCCAAAATCCATCAGGTGGATTTATCGCTATTCTTGGAGCTCAAACGACGCATGTGCTTTCGGAAAGTGACAACGAGTATAATTCAGAGAACATTCATCAAGATAACTTCGAAGATGGTGATGCCTCAGATTGGTGGACCAGCGTTGCTGGATCATTCAATGCATTAGCAACTAACCCTATCAATGGCTCATTCTCCTTGCGCCATGTAGACCAAGGTCAAACCACTGGAGGTTTTACTTCAGTTTCAAAGCTTATGAATGGTGCTACTCTTCAAGGTTCTGAAACAACTTGGAGATTCAATTTAAAATACTTTAATCGTGAACCAACCACCTCTGATTATTTCATCGTGTGTTTGACTAATGATGAACAAAACATCGCTGATAATACAATAGATGGTTATGCCATTGGTATTAGACCAAACATGATTAATAATACTGACTTCGTTACGCTTTGGAGAACTCAAAATGATATGTTGACTCCAATTTTGACCACTACCCTCGATTGGGGAACAGCTCAAGATGTTGTAGGCTTCGAAATCACTCGTAATGCAAATGGACTTTGGGAAGTAAAGATGGATACTAACGGGAACTTTGATAATCTCGTATCCTACGGAACAGGCACTGACACTTTTTGGAATGACTTGGGTTATTTCGGTGCTTTCCTTGTGTATAACACCACCACCAAAGGTAGATTTAGCATGGATGATATTTCTATCACTCAACAAAGCTGCACGAATACATTTTATTCCCAACTTACTGGAAATAGCGGAGCCGCTGTTTGGGCGCCTACCACTGTAGGAACCCCTTTAGATATCACTCCCGGTCCTTTCACTTCATTTGTAATTCAGAATGGACATACCATTACAATGAATGAAAATGCTATTGCCCATGACTATACGATCCAAACTGGCGGAACGTTAGTTGGAGCGACACATCTACTCGAGCTGAAGGGAAACTTCATCAAGCACGGTACATTCACACAAAACACTTCTACTTTACGATTTAGTGGTAGTACCGGTGCACAACAAATTTCAGGAACAGGAGCTGCAAATTTCTTTAACCTAGAATTAAACAATGCGAGTGGATTAACGAGCGCTCTTCCTATCAACTTGTTCGGTCAATTAAGACCACAAGCAGGTACTTTTAATACAAACAATCAGTTGACCTTAGTTTCAAATATTAATGGAACTGGATCGATTGGCACAATCGCCACAGGAGCGAACGTGACAGGTCAAATTACACTGCAGCGCTTCATTCCGACTGCGCCACAGTACTATGTATATCTATCGAACCCTTTATTGAATCAAACCATTCAGCATTGGAATGACGATATGGTAACAACTGGATTCCCTGGTTCTGATTATCCTTCGTACAGTTTCAACAATATCTACTGGTATGACGAGTCACAACCTGGTCAAAGAAATATCGGATGGACAGGAGCTACAAACGTTACGAATGCATTGAATCCACAACGCGGTTATATCGTTTACATGAATTCACCTGCATCTACCGTGACAGCTAGTGGAGATTTCCAAAAAGGAAACGTATCTGTTCCGCTAAGCTTTAATGATCTTGAGCCAGGCTCAGGTTACACCAATCCAGACGGTTGGAACTTGATTGCTAACGTATATCCAGCGACTATCGACTGGGTTGCATTGAAGAATCAATCTAACACATGGGCATCTGGAAACGGTACATACTATGTGTACGATGCTGCTGGATCAAACTACCGCAGCTACAATGCAAACATTACAGGCGGTACTGCAAATCGTTACATCGCAAGCTGTCAAGCATTCTTTGTACAAGCTTCTGGTGCTGGTCAAACAATAGACTTCAGAGAATCTATCAAGAGCACGGATGCTGCGCCATTCCAAAGAAGCATCGAAGAATCTTCACTCGTTCGTTTCAACTTCACAAGAGGAACAATGGATGATGAAATTCTTATCGCGCTCAAGGATGATGCAACGTTTGCATTCGACGAAATGTATGATGCTATTAAGTGGGATAGCCCTGTAGCAACTGCTCCAGAACTTGCGATTCTTGCTTCAGATAGTGCAAAGCTTTCTATCAATACAATTCCTTTGTTTGAGGAAGGAGTGGAGATGCACTTGTGGGCAGATATGCCAGCAGCTGGAACATATAATTTAACAATGACGCAATTGCAAAATCTTCCACTTGGTGTGTGTATCACAGTAGAAGATGTTGTAAATAACACAATCACTCCAGTGGCATTGAACGAGCCAATCGTAATCACTACTACTGCAGCATATTCAGGATATCGCTTCATCATCAGAATGAGCGCTCCACTTATCGTTACGCCAAACAACACTTCTTGCTTTGATGTAAGTGATGGGTCTATTTTGGTAAATACAAATGATGAGTCATGGTCGATTTTTGCAACTGATGAATTAGGAAATACTACTGTAGCTAGCGACGGATTAATGTCAGGTCTTAGCGCTGGTATCTATAATATCACATTGGAAAATGTGAACGCTCTTTGCGGAGGTACTAGCACTTCAGTTGAAATTGCTGAACCAGAGGCTGTGCTTTCAGAACTAGTTCCAACAGTAGACTTCTGCAATAGCGGTGTGTCAGGCCGTGTGGAAATGATTGTTGACAACACTGAACACTTCAACTATACCATCACAAACGCAGAAGGAATTGTAGTGGCAAATGGTGACGTTCAAGACAACTATAAAATTGTTCCAGATTTGTCATACGGTGCATACTCTGTAATGATCTCTTCTGATTGTTACAATGAAACAATGAACGTTGATTTGAGCGATCCAAATGCAGTTGCACTTGATATCGTAGTAAATACTCCACTTCAGTCAATCGCACTTGGAGAAACAGTAACTATCTCAGCGAACGCACTATCAGAAAGCGAAGTGAGCTATGAATGGTTGGTAAATGGCTTCGATGGCGGTGATAACAGCTATTTGAGTTTCGCTGTAAACACTGCAGGAGTTTACAATATTCAGTGCGTTGCTTCAAATGAATTCTGCAGCGCAACATCATTCTCTCAAGCAATTGTTGAGGAAGAAGAGGTGGATGAAGAAGTGACTGGTTTGGATGAAAATACTAATGGCGTTGCAGCTATCATCACTCGTATGGGTAACTCAGTAGTAGTTACATTCGAAAACGCTAGCACTTCAAAAGCAAAAATATCCATCTACAACTCATCTGGATCACTTGTTATGCAAGTGAGCGGATTTGCAGATAAAGGTCAGGTGCGCACAATAGACATTACCGGTCTAGCATCAGGAATCTACACTGTGAATGTTGAACAAGACAACAATCGTCTCGCTCAACAGCAAATAGTGAAGTAGTTTTTTTCTTGGGTAAAAAAGAAAACGCCTCTCCGTTGAATCGGAGGGGCGTTTCTTGTTTTGTGTCTATATTTCGCCAAATTTCAAATAACTATGAAGCACTATATCTATGGCGGTTTAATGGCAGTTGGCCTGATATTAGGCCCCAGTTTATCTAGTGAGTCACAAACTTCTACCAATCAAAAATCTATGTCACAAGCACCCGATGCTAAACAGATTCCATACCCTATAGTCACTCATGGCGATAAGCGCATTGACAATTACTATTGGATGAGACTTTCAGATGAGCAGAAAAATGCCACTGACGATCAACGCGACGAACAAACAAAAGATGTTCTCAATTATCTCAATGCTGAAAACGCTTACACGAAAGAAAAACTTTCGCACACAGAAGCTTTTCAAGCAAAGCTTTTTGAGGAAATGAAAGGAAGAATCAAAGAGACTGATCAGTCTGTTCCCGTTAAAGAAAATGGATATTGGTACTATACTCGCTTTGAAGCCGGTCAAGATTACGCATTCAATTGCAGAAAAAAAGAAAGCCTTGAATCAGGCAAAGAAGAAATATTAATCAATGGTCCTGAACTCGCTAAAGGCAAGGATTATTGGGCTCTTGCATCATTCGATATCAGCGATGACAATAAGATTATCTGTTACGGTACAGATATCGTTAGCCGTAGAATTTATACTATCGAGTTTCGCAATTTGGAAACCAACCAAATGTTGAAAGACAAACTCGAAGGCACTACGGGAAGCGCTACTTGGGCGGCAGATAACAAAACAGTTTTCTACACCAAGAAAGACCCAAATACACTTCGCGAATTTCAAATTTGGCGTCACGTAATTGGCACAGATCAGTCAGCTGATGTGCTAGTCTTTGAAGAAAAAGATGAAGAGTTTTCTTGCTTTGTTTATAAAACAAAAAGTAAAAAATACATCGTTATCGGTAGCTCTCAAACGGTTTCTAACGAATACCGTGTTGTGGAAGCAGCAAATCCAAATGGAGAGTTTAGAGTGATTCAACCGCGCGAGAGAAACCTTGAATATGGCATCGATCATTATGGTGATTTCTTTTACATCGCAACAAACTTGGACGCGAAGAATTTCCGATTGATGAAAACACCAGTAGACAAGACCACTAAAGAAAACTGGATCGAAGTGATAGCACATCGCGAAGATGTGCTTCTTGAAGGCATCAGCATTTTCAAAAACTACTTAGTAGTGGATGAGCGCAAAGCAGGTCTTACTCAACTTCACATCATTCGTTGGGATGGAAAGGGTGATTACTATATGGATTTCCCAGACCCGACATACTCTGCGGGTATTGGTGCAAATCCAGAATTTGATACAGAAATTCTTCGATTCGGATATACTTCACTTACAACACCTAGCAGCACTTTTGATTTCAACATGGCATCGAAAGAACGCAAGCTTCTGAAGCAAGTAGAAGTAGTTGGTGGATATGACATCAACAATTATCAAAGTGAGCGTGTATTTGTAACAGCAAAGGATGGCACTAAAGTGCCAGTTAGCTTGGTGTACAAGAAAGGCTTCAAAAAAGATGGTAGCGCTCCATTGTTGCTCTATGCTTATGGAAGCTACGGCTACTCCATCGATGCAACATTTAGCTCCTCTCGTCTATCATTACTTGATAGAGGATTTGTATTCGCAATTGCACACATTCGCGGCGGACAAGAAATGGGCCGTCAGTGGTATGAAGATGGAAAGCTATTGAAGAAGAAAAATACATTCACTGACTTCATCGATTGCGGTGAATTCTTAGTGAGAGAAAAATACACTTCAAATAACAAACTCTTTGCAATGGGAGGCAGTGCTGGCGGTTTGCTAATGGGTGCTATTACGAATATGGCTCCACATATGTGGAAGGGAATTATCTCTGCAGTACCTTTTGTTGATGTAATTACAACGATGCTCGATGAAACAATTCCTCTAACCACTTTCGAGTTTGATGAATGGGGTAATCCAAAAAATCAAGAGTATTACAACTACATGAAATCATACTCTCCGTATGATAATATTGAAGCAACTAACTATCCTAATATTCTTGTCACAACAGGGTACTGGGATAGCCAAGTTCAATACTGGGAACCTGCGAAATACATGGCGAAAATGCGTGATATGAAAACAGACAACAATCTATTGTTGATGTGGTGTAATATGGACGCAGGACACGGTGGAAAAAGCGGACGTTATGAATACTTAAAAGAAGTTGCTATGGAATATGCCTTTATGCTAGATCTCGCTGGCATCAAGGAATAAACTCCTCAAGAATTTCTTTCAATCCATAGCCGGGTTTCAAATGCGCAGCATGAAGCCCGGCTTTTTTTGCGCCCTCTACGTGCTGTATAGAGTCATCAATAAACAAGGTTTCTTTTGGATCTAGTTCATTCCAATTACACACTTCTAAAAAAGTAGAGGGATAAGGTTTTTTGATCCCGATTTCGTTAGAGTAATAGATTTTCTCAAAAGCTTTTTTAAAAACATCTATGCCCATTTTATCATCGATCATTTTTTCAAATGCTGCGACGTGGATTGCATTTGTGTTGCTTAATAAAAATGTACGGATACCTCGATCTCTTGATGTTTGTGCTAGTGCTACTTTGTCTGGATCGATGTATAAAAGAATACAATTCCACGCTTCCACTATTTGCTCGCGCGTGGTTCCTACCGGACATAGTTTTTCAATTTCTAAATAGAAATCTTCATTGCTAATCTTTCCTGTTTCTAGTTTATCAAAGAGATCCGTCTGAGCTGCTTGGGCGTATATTTTATCAAAGTCTTGAAAACCCAATGCTTTGAAAGCCCTTACTGGAGCGTGATAATCAATCTCAAAGAATACTCCCCCGAAATCGTAGATGATGTTTCGGATATGCACATTTTCCATAAATACAAATTACTTTTTACGCTTGATCCAAGCGCTTTTTCCTTTCGACTTAATTTCTCTTAACGCATCAGTTGCCTCTTTTTGCGAAGCGAAGTTTCCGAGAGACACTAGATGAAGCGGGCCTTTCTTTCCGGCCATATAAGCATCGAAGCCTTGCGCTTGAAGCTCTTTCACCAAGTTTGTCGCATTCTCTTCAACGGCAAATGCACCGCCTATTACCTCATAGCCTTTAGAAGCTACAGGAGCTGTAGTTACTGGCCTGTCATAGACAGTAGTCGTATTATCAGGTGTTACTGCTACATCACTTTTCACAATCACTTGAATACCCAGATCCGAGATTTGATCTTTTACAAAATCAAACGTAATACGATCTGCTTGCGGTAATTCTTCTAATGCGCGCTGCCATCCTGTTGATTCAACAATTGGATCGATAACATGATCCTCTCGAGATAGCATACGATAAGATGAAGTAATATCTTGCGTTGCAAAAGGATTCATATTAGCCAGATCAAATCCTTTAGTAACATTGGTACTAGAGAGCAACCATGCTGAAGCTAGCAAAACAGGAACTGCTATTGCGGCAGCTATTTTCCAAGTGTGAGACGCAGCTGTTGACGCTGGATGAACAACTACTGTTGGAGACTCTTCAGTCTCTTCAACCGGCAACGGCATTTGCTTCACCAACGGACGAAGTTGAATCGCTGTGAACCCGAATGATTGCAACAAAAAATTCTCTTGATCTTCTGGGATGAATTGGAGTGCCCCAGAGGAATCATTGAAGAATACTCCAATTTTTTCCCAAGCAATGCGACCATTCGATGCCAGCTCTCTTTTCAAACCACCGACATGCTCATCAAGTTGAGCCGACGCCTCTTTGTATCCGATTCCAAGCACCGAAGAAATATGATTGACTAATAGTCCATCATTTTGTACCAAATGGCGATTGAATCCCACATGCTTTGATGGGGGATGGATGATATGAGAAGATTTGTTGAGTCTAGCGCTGCGGTAATTGGCTACCAAGCCCCCGAAACCAGGAACAATCACACAGTCGTGATGGTACAATAGTTCTATGAGAAAGGCTTCCAAACGCATGGTGCGAAGATACGAACAACAGGTGTTAAAAACTATTCTTTTCTGATGCTAAAACCTTCATTAAATCTTCAGGGGAGTCGATTGCTGGTGTCTCCCAGAGAGTTACACCCACAAATATTTTATAGCCATTTTGCAGCCATCGAAGCTGCTCCAAAGACTCAGCTCTCTCTAAAGATGACGGCTCCAACTGCGTAATTCGCTTCAATACAGCCGTTTTATAAGCGTATAACCCCAAGTGCTTGTAATATGCCTGAACAGCTAACCATTGGTCCATTTCTACGCCCTTTACGTAAGGAATTGCTTGTCGACTGAAATACATCGCTTCACCCAAATCATTCATCACCACTTTCACTTTGTTAGGGTCGGTCAACCAAGAAGGATCTTCAATCTTTTTAGCGAGCGTTGCAATCTCTGTATTTGAATCTTGCATCGCCTCTACCAATTGATTCAACTGCTCCACTTTCACAAAGGGTTCGTCTCCTTGTATGTTGATGACTGCATCGGCAAGCTCGCCACTTTTTTCCAACGCTTCTAAACAACGATCTGTGCCGCTAGGATGAGCTGGTGATGTCATGATTACATTCTTGCCTGCTGAGCGCACCACCGAAGCAATACGCTCATCATCCGTCGCTACAATCACTTTTGATAAGCCCGTGCATTGCTCTGCTCTTTCCACTACACGCAATATCATGGGCATTCCCCAAATGTCTGCTAGTGGCTTTCCTGGAAAACGTGTGCTTCCAAAACGTGCTGGTATAATTCCGATGACTTGCATGAAAAATTAAACGTGTATTGAATGGTTGTTAAACGTGG
>JAIXWP010000023.1 GCA_027491215.1 Flavobacteriales bacterium
AGTCCAACTCCTGCCGCATGCCCCGTCCAGAAGAGCGCACATTGTTCTTGGATTGAGACATTCGGGATTCGGGATTCGGAATTCGAGATTCGAGATTCGGAATTCGAGATTCGGAATTCGAAATTCCCCAAACTCCAAACTCCAAACCCCCAACCCCCAACCCCCAACTCTTTTGTCCCTTGTCTCTATTTATTTGTCATTTGTCATTTGTCACTTGTCATTGTTGATCTTTCTTTGCAAAAAAAATTAGCCCATGCTCGATCAGATTCCGTTTTGGCTTGTAGCCATGTTCATTGGTATCACTTTGGCCACTTATATAGGATTGTTAATGTCGTTGATGTTTGGTGGGGAGCGTGCACAGCGCCGCTTACACGTCGTGGCACTTGTTGTTTTGGCATGGCTTATTTTTCAAAGCGCACTATCATTAAATCGATGGTACATGGATCGTGAGGCGATGCCACCGCACTTGGTATTCCCTGTTGCAACAATGCTTGTCATTATCTCATTGCTCTTCCTTACAAGCCGCGGCAGACGCTTCGTTGACGGACTTTCACCAATGGTTCTTACACTCATTCATGTGATTAGAATTCCGGTTGAGATTTCGCTTTACTGGTTGGCATTCTACAAACAAGTGCCATGGAGTATGACGTTCTATGGACATAATTTCGATATCATTTTTGGAATCACCGCACCGTTTATCGCGTATTTCGGCGTTTACAAAAAGAAGCTAAGTCCCTCTATTATCAAGGGTTGGAATGTACTCGGATTAATTTCTCTTTTGATCATTGTGGTCACGGCCTTCGGCGCCGCACCTTCACCCATGCAAGCATGGTCGTTCGATCAGCCGAACTATGCGGTACTTCATTTCCCATTCACTTGGCTCCCAAGTTTCATCGTCCCTATCGTGCTCTTCGCACATTTGAAGGCGATACTTAGGAATTCGTAGTCGTTTTCTTCCCGTTCAGAAGGCTTTTTTTCCTGTTGAAAAAAGATCGTTTTTGTAAGGTAGGGTGATCGTGAGGTTGGGTGTAATTTGCGCGCTAAACCTTAGTTATGAAATTTTTATACTCCTCCTTCTTGGTATTTTGCCTTACGCTATTTGTCTGTAATGCTTTTGGTCAGTTCACTGAAATATGGGCTTCTCAGTTCAATGGTCAAGGTGACTTTTCGGATAAATTCACTTGTGTAACTGCTGACCTAAGCGGTAATACATACGCTGCTGGTTATACAGTAGAGCCAGGAGGCAATTCAAATTATCTTATTACTAAGTATAATACAACTGGGAATCTATTGTGGAAAAGAGTCTACAACGCTCCAGGCAATGGACCTGATGCAGTTAAAGAGATAGCTCTAGACCCTTCAGGAAATGTAATTGTTACTGGTTACGGTAACAATATCGCTGTTGGAAACGATTTTTGGACCATGAAGCTTTCATCAAATGGTGATAGCCTTTGGTCGCGATATTTCAATGATGACAACTTTAATCAGTACGATGAGCCAAATGGTTTGGCTATAGATGCGTCTGGAAATATCGTGGTTACTGGAGATAGCGATTCTGATCCTACAAGCGGCCTTGATAAAGATTATCTAACACTACGATATGATACCGACGGAAACTTGCTCTGGTCAGTGAAGTATGATGCTGCAGGAGGGCTAGACAGAGCAGAGGATGTGGCAATCACCACCTCAGGTCTTATAGTAGTAACAGGTCGTTCGGATAACGGAAACGACGATGATTTTGTGACCATTGCATACAATTCAGCGGGAGTCCAGCAATGGATTTCAGTTATTGATAATGGAGGAACAGATAGAGCCACTGCAATTGAGGCCGATAATTCAGGAAGTGTAGTTGTTGCGGGTAGAAGTGATAATGCCGGAAATGATGATTTTTTGACTATTAAATACAGTTCTTCTGGTGCTGTCACTTGGACGAGATTTTTTGATTTTGTAGAAGATGATCGAGCAGAACTATTAGAAATTTCTAGTAATGGAAATATTATTGTTGCTGGGCGCAGTGATGGCAATGCGACGGCCGTTCTCAATTGGAATTATCGAATAGTGGTGTACAATGCGGCATCAACACAATTGTGGACTGCAACCTATGACGGGGTGGCAGCCAACGATGATATCCCAACTGCATTGGCTGTCTCTGAAAGTGGAGATATAGCTATAACAGGTTACTCCGATGAGAACGCTACTGCATTAATTAGTAATAATATTATAACTATCTTATATAGCTCTAGCGGGACACAACTATGGAACTCTAATTATGATCCAATCCAAAATAGAAATGATGAGGGCACAGGTGCAACATTTGATTCAAATGGTAACGTCATCGTAGTTGGTAGTTCGGAGGATGCGGATTCACAAACGAATGCGGTAGTATTAAATTATACCAACGGCGTAGGCGGTGTCTATAATGCAATTAGCTTCAATGGAATCGGTGATAACACTGAGAATATCCGAGACTTTGGTTTTGATACTTTTGGAAATATTTATGTAACAGGATATTCTGTTGGGAAGGATACAGATAGAGACTTATGTCTCGTTAAGTTGAATGCCTCAGGTGATACTTTATGGTCAAGATCTATCACAGGAACGTTATATGGTTCGGATGAGGAAGCAAATAAACTGTTCGTCACGAGCAGTGAAGTCATTATATCGGGATATGTCAAGAATTCGGGAACGGGATCAGAGGTGCTGGTTGCGAAATATGATTTTAATGGTAATTTAATATGGTCAACACAATACAACGGAACAGTAAACGAAAGTGAGCGATCTGCGGATATGATTGTTGATGCAACTGGGAATATTTATATTACGGGTAGAACCGATATTAATCCAGTTTCCACTTCAAATAATGAAATTCTTATTCAAAAATATAGTACTACAGGAGCTATTCTTTGGACAAATATTGTTGCGGGTAATTTGGAGGATGATCGCGGAAAATTCATCCGTCTTAATGGAAGCAATGTTTTGGTAGCCGCAAGAAAGCATAATGGCACCAATCAAGATATTTGGCTAAGAATGATAAATCAAGCAGGTCAGACCATTTGGACTACTACTTATGACAGCGGTTTTGATGATGATGTGGTGGATGTTGAAGTGGATGCCAACAATGATATTTATTTAACAGGATACTTTAACTCAAATGGAAATGAGTTAGATCAAGATATCGTAACTCTCAAGTATAACTCATTAGGAGTTTTAACTTGGAGCAATATCTATTCTTCTTCAGTTGGAGGGGTAGATCAACCCTCAGCGATTTCAGTTCATACTAATGGTGTCGTTTATGTTTGCGGAGTAAGCGATTCAGACGCGACTACCAACACTAATTTAGATTGGATGGTCATTCAGCTAACAAGTGATGGCAATGTTGGATGGGTTTCGATGAACAATGGAGATGCAAACCAAGATGATATCGCCGACGATATTAGTATAGGTACTGATGGTTCACCATTTGTGGCTATTCACAGCGATATGGATTCAGGTAGTGATGTAAATTATGATTGGAAAGTGCAGCATATTTCCCTAACGGGAAGCAATCTTAGCTCTATCAATTATTCCCAATCAGACAGTACAGATGCTCCAAATTTAATGAAGTGGTCGGTGAATAATTTATTTGTTGGTGGAAGCACATGGAATAGCACTGAACAAAGAAATAAACTACTAGTAAAATATTCATTTATTCCTGAAAGTGTAGAGGACTTTTCAACTCAAAGCTTATTGGTTTATCCAAATCCATGCTCTGGCTATTTATCACTTATCACCGACCAATTTGATGTAACAGATTATCACTACACTATTTATGATATATCGGGTAGAAAAGTTCAAGAAGGTAAAATGAATCATCTAAGAACTGAAATCAATACTTCTGCTCTCGATAACGGCGACTATATTCTCCAGATTAGTTCACCGAAAAAATCTTTGACGAAATCATTTATAAAGCAATAAAACTAATACACGAAGCCATTCATCATCTTAAATCTCTCAACGTATGCGAATTAAAAGAACTTTAGTGTCAAAGGGTATTTATGACTATACTCTGAACGAAGAATTAAAAAACACCTATCTCCCTAAAGCAGGTGACCTCGCTCTATTCGAAGTGATAGAGTTAGGAAGGCACAAAAGTGCTCAAACAGATGACAAGCGAAATGCTGCCATATTTCCTGGAGATGTTCTTCTAGCTACGTTCGCTGACCGATATGCAACTTCTCAATACGAAGGCTATGTTCCTACTGAACATCATGAGTTCTATCAAATAATTGGTGCAGGTGGAGTCATAGGAATTGTAGCGTCACAAAATGCTGATTTAGATGACTACGAACCCACTAAGGTAAAATTGATTGGCTATTGTTGTGAAAAGGATGGTTCTGTCATTAATACGAAGTTCTATAATAAAACAAGGCATGCTTTTACCGGGAAAGTTCCGGGAAACATGAAGATTGTTCTAAGTATCGGCAGCACTATGGATAGTGGAAAAACTACCACTGCTGCTTTCACCGCTAGAGGCCTCAAAGCATCCGGAAAAAAAGTAGGATTCATTAAATTCACTGGAACGGCTTATTCAAAAGATCGTGATTTTGTTTTTGATTGCGGTGCTGATGTAGTTTCTGATTTTGCCGAATTAGGTTTTCCTTCAACTTTCATGTGTGATTTAGATATACTTCTGGATGTTTATCAAACACTACTCGAACACATGGCGAATGAAGGTGTGGAATATCTAGTAATGGAAATCGCAGATGGATTGTTCCAACAAGAAACAGAAATGTTGCTAAAGCATAAATCTTTCATGTCGACAATTCATAGTGTGATTTTTTCGTGTGGAGACAGCCTTAGCGCAATCCAAGGTTTGACCACTTTGAAAGCAATCAATATCACACCTAATTTAATCAGTGGTAGATTTACAATGAGCCCACTTCTCATTTCAGAAGTACAGAAGTTCGTAGAGATGCCGGTGTTGACTATTGACGAGATAATGACTGGAGACTTCAATGATGTGATCTTAGGTAAATAGTGTAACTTGCCTCAAGAAATGAAGCGAAGCACAAATCCTATATTGAGTTTTGTTCGGTCTAACTTAGGGTTGATTTCAGTCACTTATACGGTTGGAATTATCGCTTCATTTTTGAATGTACTGCTCCCTTTAAGCGTCGGTAAGTTTTTTGAAATATTATATCATGAACAGTCTGCTAAAGGAAGATTAATTGATCTCTTGGCGGTAGACATAAATGATATACCAAGTTTTTTTATCGGTTTTTTTATCCTCATTCTTCTCAGAGGAGTATTTGGCTTTTTTCAGGTGTATTTGACATCTCTCGCTGGTGAACGTTTTGTGTCACAAATCAGATTTGATTTGTTTAAGTCTCAGTTGACAATGAGCTTGAAACACTTTGAAAAAAGACATATCTCACGACATCTGCAAAAGTATGCTGGTGACATGAGGTACTTTAACCGGTGGATTACGAAAGGCTTGATTGGAGGGCCTGTTGATTTTTTAATACTGGTCTTCTCCTTTTTTGCACTAGCCCAAATAAATCTCTTTACGACAGTTGGACTACTTATATCTGTCTTGATAATTGGGACGATTATGTTTTTTGTTTCACAAATGATTAGTTCATCAACAAAGAACAAAAGCAATGAAAGGGGAAGATTAATGCAGTTTGTGACTGATAGACTTCAAGGTATTCAAAGTGTGAAATTCTTTAATAAAGAGTTTGTTGAATTAAGTCGTTTCAAAGAGCTAGATCAAAAATTTGAGAAGGTTTCTAATGGAAATAATAGGAGGCAAGCATTTCTTGAATCAGTTGTGCCTGTGTTCTTCTTCATTACTATTTCTGTTGTTTTATGGTTAACTTTTATTGATACTCAAGTAAGCTCACCTTCCAATGCATTTACTTTTATTTTGGTGCTTTTGTATTTACAGGGTCCTTTTAAAAGACTCTTGAGAATTCCTATCACTTGGCGCCAAGCAAAAGAAGCTTTTTCTTCCTATCATAGAATAGTTGACCAGCCTAGAGAGCGCAGAGCGAATAAGGAGGTAATCGATACCACTAGTGGTGCGATTCAATTTAGCTCTGTAGAAATAGTGCTAAATGAGGAATCATTGCTTGCTAATTTTTCAGCATCAATACCGTTTAATTCGATTGCATTTATACAATCTGAAAAAGCAGAATTAAGAAGTAAATTCTTACGGATTTTTGGTGGCGTTGAGTCACCGTCATCGGGCGAGGTTTCAATTAATGGTAAGCCCTTTAGTGATTTTAATCCCTATCAGTTAAGAAAGACTTTCACTTTTGTCAGCGAAGAGTTGCCTCTAGTTGGTGAGACTATATTGGAGGCCATCAGTTTTTATGCTACAGAAGAAAAAGTTGAAAAAGTAAAGCGTGTCTTAAATAGTTTGGGTTTTGAGGATGATTTGTTGGAAAGCCCCATTAGAAGCATCGGCGACAATCGGTATTCCGGACTAAATGCATCAGATCTACTTAAATTGTCCTTTGCGCGCGCCATATTAACTTCAAAGAATGTGATCATTTTAGACAATCCGTTTCAAGGTGTTGCTGACTCTGAGGTTAAAGCTCTTTGTGAAGTATTACATGATTTAAAAAAGAATAGAACAATAGTTTTAATAGCACCGACATGCCCGAGCTATCTGCATGTCAACAATAGAATTAGCTTATGAAGAATTACTACTTAGTTATTTTTTTGACTGTCTTACTTTATTCATGCAAGAAAGAGGCAGGGGAGGGCGGAAATGCTTCGATTCAAGGGCATGTGACTGTGAAGGACTACAACAATGATTTTTCAATTCTAATCTCGGAATATGCAGGCTATGATCGCTATGTGTATATTAAGTACGGGGGAGATAGCGAGGGATTCGATAAGCGAATTAAGACAGATTATAATGGTGATTTCATATTTGAATTTCTCTACCCAGGTACATATGAGCTCTACGTCTATAGTAAGGACAGTACTTTCTCTTCGCCTAGCGGTATCGTCGCAATGACACAGACTATAAATATCGATGGTCGGAAGGAAGAAGTGGTGGCTGATGACTTTAATATATTCGAGTAATTAACCATGATGGCATATAGATTTTTCCTAGTATTTGCTATTGGAATTTTTTTCAATAATGCGATCTGCGCTCAGACGGAGGCTCAAATCAAGAGTCGAAAAATTCGTGCGGTGGTTTCTCAATCCACAGAATTAAAGGACGGGGTCTTATCAACGCGAACGGAGTGTGAATGGTATGATAGGAAGGGAAATATTCTGGAGAGAAAAATATTTAATAATGATTCTATTTGTTCCTCTTGGAAAAAATTCTCCTACAATAGAAAAGGACTTATAGTTGCGGATCTTACCTTGAATCCTACGTCAGGCGATGTAAAAAGTACACGTGAATTTTTTTATAACAGGTTTGATGATGAGATCTTGTCTACTTTGAAAAATTCAACTGGAGTCGAAGAGGAAAGGATTGTGACTAGCTATGATGCTGATGGAAAAAAAACATTAATCACTAAGTATGAAACAGGTGAAAAGCTGGTGTCTCGAACCTCATTTATTTATGATAATAAGGGGATGATGATCTCACGAATTACAAGGAATTCAAAAGATGAAGTCATTTCTGAGAAATCCATAAAGTACACATACTAACTGATGGAAATCAATCAAAGATTTTTAATATTCTTATTTTTCAGTTCGTTTGTATGGAGCTCTAGTAGTGGTCAGCAAAAGGATTTTGTTACCATGCCTCAGTTGGCCATAAGCCACGATTTTAATGCTTCGGTGTACGCGGAATTTTTTCAGCAAGCAATGTTTTACGAAAACTCTTCAGAGCTATGGATGAACAGCTCGGATATTGGCGCTGGAATTAAATTGAATAAAGCCTTTTCAACGGAACTACATTATCGTAACATAACCTTTAAGCGACAGAATAATCAGTTTGAAAACAGAAACTTGATTTATCACACACTGACCTATCAAAGAAAAGTCGGTAAGCTACTATTATCTATTCGCAATCGTACCCAGCAATTGAGCTTTGCGGAACATTTCAATGATAATTATAGATCTCCAAGATGGTATGATAGAGTTAGATTGAATCTTTCTTATCGCTATAATTACTACTGGTCTTGTGGAGCGAATGGTGAATTATTTTTTCCATTGAATAATAAAGACAGAACCGGTCTAGATCAATACCGAATTGGAACATCCTTGACAAGGAGATTTAATAATAGACTTTCTACAGCGGCTACCTATCAAATACAACAGCAAGTGGGTAGAAGTGGAAACAATACTTTTTTTGTGCTCGGACTTCAAGTAAATATACAGATATGAGAACTTTATGTTTTAGTTTGCTATTAGCTCTACTAATGATCACGGCATGTAAAGATGAGGGTGAACCAAAGGTGGCTAAATCAATTGAAAGTATGAAAAATAAGGGCCTACCGGCGCTAGCCATTCATGGCGGTGCAGGAAATCTTAAGAAACTAAATCTCACGGCTGAAGAAGAAGCTGAATATCATCGCGTGATGAAGCAAGCTTTGGAAACAGGCTATGCTTTGCTCAAGGAAGGAAAATCCTCTGCCGAGGCAGTCGTTGCAGTTATTTCAATACTAGAAGATTCTCCTTTATTCAACGCTGGAAAAGGAGCTGTTTTTAATCATGATGGAGTAAATGAACTTGATGCTGCTATTATGAACGGAGAGTCTCTTGATTGCGGAGCAATTGCTGGTGTAAAAAGAATTAAAAATCCTATTCACTTGGCTAAACTAGTTATGGATAGCTCTAAGTATGTTTTACTCGCAGGAAATGGAGCTGAGGATTTTGCCAGTGAAAACGGAGTAGCTTTTGTCGAACCATCATATTTTTTCACAGAACATAGATGGAAGCAACTTCAAGAAGCAAAAGAAGAGAAGGATATGAAACTTGATCACAGTGGCTTAAACAATACTGATCCAGATGCAGAAAAGAAGTTTGGTACAGTAGGCTGCGTTGCGCTAGATATCTATGGAAATATTGCTGCTGGAACTAGCACGGGTGGACTAACCAACAAACAATATGGCAGAATTGGTGATTCGCCGTTGATTGGAGCTGGAACCTATGCCAATAATGCAACTTGCGCGGTTTCGTGCACAGGGAAAGGAGAGGATTTTATAAAACTATCAGTAGCGAATGATATATCATCAATGATAAAATATCAAGGTATTTCACTGGATAGTGCTTGTACTTCGGCAGTGCAAAAAGTAAAAGACTTCGGAGGAAGAGGTGGCTGTATCGCTATTAATACAAATGCGGACATCGCATTTGCTTTCACTACAACTGGGATGTTTCGAGGTTATATCAATGCTCAAGGAATACTGAAAACGGATATCTACAAGTAACCGACTATAACACTCGCCAGCTCACGGAGAGCTATTCAAATTCGAAATTCCGCTTCGCTTATTCGGGATTCTATTTTCAATTCTTGATTTTCAATTCAAAATTCGAAATGAGGTTGCTCCACGGATTGGGGCTGCCACTTGATTGTGCTACGAAAGGAGGGCGATCCACGGGATGGGGTTGCCCTTCGACTTCGCATTAAATCAGCGCTTCGCTTGATTCAATGCTCCGCTCAGGGAACGACGGTGCTTCGCTTAGATGGGAAAAAATCAAAAAAAAGCAGCGCACAAAGTGCGCTGCTTTTTTTTGATTTTTTCCCATTGTTTGCGCATAGCTCGTTCCCTGAGCGGAACGTAGCGTTAGCGGAGTGCAGTCGAAGGGCCACTCCTAATCGTTGGCCGCCCCAAAAAGCCTGCAATAAAAAGGGACGGTTCCCGAGTGCTCGCGCAGCGAGCGTATCGAGGGAAGAATCCCGAATTAAGACTTCGAAAAAATCTTTTTCCCTTCCACAGCAAGCGCTCCCAATACTAAGGCAAAGAGCAATAATGATCCTGCTAGACTGTACGTGCTTCCTTTCTTGAATGACTCCGGAGAATATACCCACTCGATGGTGTGTTCGCCTGCTGGAACCATCACGCCCCTGAAAATGTAGTTGGCGCGGAAGTCGCTGGCTGGCTTGCCATCTATGCTGCATGTCCAACCCGCAGGATAATAAATCTCGCTGAATATTACCGGAGCGTCTGCATTGCAATTGCTCTGATATACTAATTTGTTAGTGTGGTATTCTATCAATGAAATGTTTGAGGTGGAGTCGATCGGTGCTGATGCATTCTTCACGCGATCTGCAAACTCTTTGCTCACTACTACCTTGTTCATGTAGTCAAGTCCTTTCACCATTGTGATTTCTTCATTCGCTGAATTTGCAGTTGCAATTTCATTGACAAACCACGCATTGCCCACGGAGTATGGGTTTGAAAGTGCAGGAGCTTCTGGGTTGTAAATAAAATAACGGGTGTTCAACATGTTGAGCACGGTCATTTCTTTCAAAATAGAAAGGTCTTGTATGCTCTTTAAACTATCTGCAAGCAACTTCAATTCTGGTTGAATATGAAACTCTATCATTTCTTGATAACGCTTCAATTTTGCGCCATGATAACCACCAATGCTCTTATGCAAATAGCTGGTATTCGCATCCGAAAACGGATTGCCCAATGCTGCTACGCGGAAGTCTGTTGTCAATCCTAATGCGCCAAATTCTGCAATCGACTTCACTAGTTCTTTGTCTTTCACTTCTGCATATTCTGCATTGTTATTCATTGCAGACAAAAGGGTATTGTATGTTTTGTCAAAATCTTTCGCCATCGGACGCTCGGTCTCCATGATGCTCAAATCCGAAGTGGCAGGCTTCATTGGAATGACTTTTTCTGAAGCTTTTACATAATACTTGAACTTCCCTTTTTCCATATTCTCATTCAAGTAACGCTGACAAACGCCGTATTGATCAAACAATACCATCACTGCGATACCACCTGCCATTGCAAGTCCTGGGATTTTTTTCAAGTAGGTCAATACTACAAGCACTGCTGCTACTATCACAAACATCAAGCTTCTGCTTGCATCATCTTTGAATATTGTCGCACGTACGTTTTCTAATTCTGGCAAAACTTGCTCGTAATTTCGAATTCCCGCTTCAAGTTGCTTGTACTCTGCTGAGTTTGGCTCCATCTTCTCGAGCTCTAAATATGCATCTTCTACTTGCTTGTTTTCGGGAGCAATTAAATCTCCTGTGATAGCCGGAGAAGCTACAAGCATGATCGCAACAAGCACTAGTGCACCAGTTCCAATTAAGAAGGATTTTCTGCCTCCAATAATCCCTTCACCTTTGATCAAACGATCAACAAGCAACACTGCTATTGCAGAAGCCATCACTTGAATAATCGAAAGAATCATCTTGGAATCTCTGAACTTATTGTACAATGGGAATTTCGAAATGAAGAAATCGTTGATACCGCCCGGATCATTTCCAGCAAGTCCAATCGCAATGATGAAGAGCACTAAAAATGGCCACTTAATCCAGTCTTTAATGAAGATCATTCCAAGTACAAAAAGGAACATGATGATCGCTCCGAAATAAAAGGCGCCTCCAGTAAAGCGCTGTTCTCCCCAATAGCGATTGCTTTGACCTATCTGCTCACGATACTCACGAGGAATGCTCTGAAGCAATTCCTTGTCCTCTCCGATAGCTCCTGTTTGACCACCCTTTGCATTTGGAAGATACAGCGACCATACTTCACCTTTTCCGAAATTATATTCTAGAATATAATCGGTGTCCAATCCTTGAATGTCTGTTGCTTTCTTTTCGGAACCATCAGCCTCAATGGTGAGTTCGCTTGTTCCTCTTGTGGTGAATTTGCTGTATTCGTAAGTGGTCAACAAATTACTCATTGCTGGTAAAATGCCTATCACCGCAGCGATTGCGAGAGCTGCAGTTACTTTTACCAAATATTTAAACTGCTTTTCTACAATCAATCGAATGCCTTCGGTCAATGCTACTGCACCTAGCAAGAATGCCAAGTAATAAGTCATTTGTAAGTGATTCGCTGAAATGTTTAATGCGAAAAACAATGCGAAAATCGCAGAACCCAAAATCCATTTTCCTCTGGTTGCAAGAAGCAAACCGCCTAATGCAGGGGCCATGTATGCAATGGCATTCACCTTTGAAACGTGACCAGCGCCGAGGTAAAGAATATTAATGGTAGCAAGACCAAAACCGATTCCACCAATAATACCTACCCAAGGATTTACACGCACGCACAAAGCGAAAATGTAAAAGCCCAACATGGCAATGAACATCACACCAATTGGTCCTTGCATGCCTAGTTTGTACACTTGATCCACGTAGCGCAGCAAGTTGCTTTCATGCACGGTTGAAATTTGATACGATGGCATACCACCAAACATCGAGTTGGTCCAAAGGGGTTCTTCACCATTTACCAAACGATAATCGGCAATCTCTTTCGACATGCCTCTCCATTGTTCGATATCGTGTTGCTTCAAACTGTATCCATCATTGATGGGTGAGAAGTAAACAGATGAAATGACTGCGAATAATACAATTGCAATCACGTGTGGTAATGCTTTAAGCAAAATCGATTTCATGTATGGTGTTTGGTTTGGTCTAGTCTTTTATCTCTACGTAGTCAACATATTCACCCTCTTGGGATGATTTGTTATTTGTGTCTTTTTTCTCAATCTTAACATCGCCTTCCGGGCGTTGAGGAGCATTGCGCTGCTGGTATTCATTCGCGCGTTGGCGCATTTTATCTTCTGCACGCTTCACTACAATTGGCAACGCCAACCGAGCGATCATTCGGATAATGAATGAAAATAATATGAAGTAGAAAATGATTTTAATTACTCCTGATAGGGAGGCTTCGTACATCATTGGTCAGATCAGTTTTGACTGTTTGCTGTTGTCAATTCTTTAAATATCTCTTCGAGCTTTAGTTCTTTCTTCGACATGCTTATTACTGCAATGCTTTGCTGCATGGCCATTTCAGCGATTTCTTTTCTCAAATCTCCATTGCCCACGATGCTGATGGTCCAGCTATTTCCGCCATCATTGACAGCGTTACTCACGCCTTCAATCTTCATCAATGCGGATCTTGAAATCGCTCCGCTGAATTCTACTTCAAGCTCATGTCCCGCTCCGCCAATACCACTGCGCAATTCTGAAGTAGCCTTGTCGGCAACAATATTTCCTTTATTGATAATGATAGTGCGATTGCAAATGGCTTCTACTTCTTGCATGATATGCGTAGAAAGCATCACTGTTTTTTCTTTACCTATTTCTTTGATCAAAGAACGAATCTCTACCAACTGATTGGGATCAAGTCCGGAAGTTGGCTCATCGAGAATGAGCACTTTTGGATCATGAATCATGGCTTGTGCTAGTCCCACACGTTGACGATATCCTTTCGATAACGCCTCAATCTTCTTATGTGCCTCAGGACCCAAACCAACACGGTCGATCATTTCGGCTACACGCTTATTTAATTGTGGAACGCCATAAATATCTCCAATGAAATGAAGGTATTCACGCACATACATATCCAAATACAACGGATTATGTTCTGGGAGGTAGCCAATCAAGCGACGCACTTCGATGGAATTCTTCATCACATCGAGTCCGCAAACGCTCACTTTGCCTTCGGTAGGTGGAAGAAAGCAAGTGATGATTTTCATCATGGTGCTCTTTCC
This sequence comes from Flavobacteriales bacterium, assembly GCA_027491215.1. Classification (GTDB taxonomy): domain Bacteria; phylum Bacteroidota; class Bacteroidia; order Flavobacteriales_D; family Sanyastnellaceae; genus JAIXWP01. The sequence goes on from JAIXWP010000023.1 coordinate 13,639, forward strand.
CGCACCATTAGGCCCTAGGAATCCAACGACTTCGCTGCTTGGAATAGAGAAACTTACCCCATTCAGAGCGCGTTGGGTGCCATATACCTTGGCTACATTTTCAACAATTATCGACATATCCTTGTGTTGGCTTTGGGACAAAAGTAAGCAATGTGGCTTTTTTATTTTGTATTCTCACGTTACCTTGCACGCGCAAAAACCTAATTAACACATGTCTACGGGAGAAAAAAGTGCCTACAACCTCACCCAACTGTCTGATATGTACGGTGGGAATCAAGATAATGTAAAGAAAACAGTGGAGATATTTTGTGATCAATTAGCACAAGATATGATAATGCTTCGTCAAAAATTTGAAGAGTCAAACTTGACGTCTGTCAAGGATTTCGCGCATAGAATGAAGCCGAATCTCAAGCTCTTCGGGGTGATGGATATGCATAATTTGGTAGTGCTAATAGAGGCTTCTTCACTCGCAGGAGACAAAGATGCTTTAGGCCCACAACTGGAAGAACTTTACTCACGATCGAAGGCTCTTATGGCCCTCATGAAAAAAGAGGTGTTAGAAGCATAAATTTTGTGAACGTGAAAAAAAGGCTCGCTATCCTCGCTTCGGGCGGAGGCTCAAATGCAGATAATATTTTAAATTACTTCAAGGAAAGTGATAAGGTGGAGGTGGTGCTCTTGGCCTGCAATAAGCCTGGTGCAGGAGCTTTCGATGTGGCAAAAAAATGGAATGTTCCTACTTATGCCCTGACCAAAGAGAATTTCAAAGAATCGAATGACTTTTTGTACTTTTTACAAAAACTAGATGTCGAATGGGTCATCCTCGCAGGTTTTCTCTGGAAGGTGCCGGGCGCTCTCGTTGAAGCTTTTCCCCAAAGAATAATAAATATACATCCGGCACTTCTGCCAAACTACGGCGGGAAGGGCATGTATGGCCATTTTGTGCACGAAGCGGTGCACGCGGCAGGCGAAAAGGAATCGGGAATCACCATCCATTTTGTCAACGAACACTACGATGAAGGGGCGGTTATTTTTCAAGCAAAAGCGACCATTGATCCAAGCGATGGTCCACACGAAATCGAAATGAAAGTGCGCCGATTGGAAATCGAACATTTTCCGAAAGTAATCGACGCAATACTCTAATTTTGCCCCATGAATGTTAATGGGACAGAAATTCTTTCTTGCTTCATGGTCTTGTTTGCCGTGATCGATATTTTCGGTAGCATACCTGTAATCCTTGATATCAAAAGAAAAACGGGCAATATCCAGCCTTATACCACCACCTCGGTGTCGCTTCTCTTGATGCTTATTTTTCTTTTTGTTGGGGAAAAATTCTTGAGCTTCTTTGGAGTGGATGTCTATTCATTTGCGGTAGCAGGTTCTTTTATTCTGTTCTTCATCGCAATGGAAATGATTCTAGGTATCAAGCTTTTCAAACAAAAGGAGGGAAGTGAGAAGGCTGCTTCTATCGTGCCTCTGGCATTCCCCATTATCGCAGGTGCGGGAACATTCTCGACGCTCATTTCTCTGCGAGCGGAATACGAACCAATCAATATTGCAATTGCTATTGTTTTAAATATGCCTGTTATTTTCTTGGTACTCAAACTCACCAACCGCATCGAACGCCTTTTGGGGGTGGGAGGAATAGCAATTTTGGAAAAAGTATTTGGTATCATTCTTTTGGCGATCGCTCTGAAGCTGTTCACTAAGAATGTTCAATTCCTTTTCCCATGAGCGCTGCGCCAATTATTACGGTTTATACGGATGGAGCAGCAAAGGGCAATCCGGGTCCCGGTGGCTATGGCATCGTATTGATGTCGGGCAAACATTACAAGGAATTATCCCAAGGCTTTCGCCTTACTACTAATAATCGTATGGAACTCATGAGTGTTTGCGTGGCGCTAGAGTCGCTCAAAACCTCGGGCTGTGTCGTTACGGTGTACTCTGATTCTCGCTATGTGGTGGATGCTATTGAGAAGGATTGGATTGGTGGTTGGGTAAAGCGCAATTGGAAAAATGTGAAGAATCCTGATCTCTGGTCGCGCTATCTGCGGATTGCACGCGAACACCAAGTAAAATTCCAATGGGTGAGAGGACATGCGGGAAATAAATACAATGAAGTTTGCGACCAATTAGCAGTGGCAGCAAGCAATGGAAGAGATTTATTGGTCGATGACTGGTATGAAAAATATGGTCAAGATCAACAAACCCTGATATAATGTTGTTTAAGGATAAAGCAATACATTTGCCCCGCATTTTAATAGAAACTTGCAAATCATAATACATGCGTACAGATCTTTTTCAAGGACACGACTACTATCTAATGGATGAGTTGTTGACGGACGAACACAAATTGGTTCGTGATACAGCTCGTGCTTGGGTGAAGAAAGAAGTGTCTCCCATCATTGAACAAGCATGGGAAAAAGGCGAATTTCCTCGCCATCTGCTCAATGGACTAGCAGAAATCGGAGGCTTCGGACCTTATATTCCAGCGGAATACGGAGGTGCTGGACTCGATCAAATCTCTTACGGATTGATCATGCAAGAATTGGAGCGTTGCGATAGCGGCCTTCGTTCTACATCTTCAGTTCAAAGCTCTCTCGTGATGTACCCTATCTGGAAATATGGTACGGAAGAGCAACGTCAGAAATACCTTCCAAAACTCGCTTCTGGTGAGTGGGTAGGATGTTTCGGATTGACAGAACCAGACCACGGTTCTAACCCTGCTGGTATGACTACTAACTTCAAAGATATGGGCGACCATTATCTTTTGAATGGTGCGAAAATGTGGATCTCTAACGCTCCATTCGCGCAAGTAGCTGTAGTTTGGGCGAAGAACGAGGAAGGTCGTATTCACGGTATCATCGTTGAGCGCGGAATGGAAGGTTTCACAACTCCAACGATGCACGGAAAATGGAGCTTGAGAGCTTCTGATACGGGTGAGTTGGTATTCAACAACGTGAAGGTTCCAAAAGAAAATCTATTGCCAGGCAGAAGCGGATTGGGTGCTCCATTGAGCTGCCTTGATAGCGCGCGTTATGGTATCGCTTGGGGTGCTATCGGCGCTGCATTGGATTGTTATGATGTTGCATTGCGTTACAGCAAGGAGCGTCAGCAATTCGGTAAGCCAATCGGTGCTTTCCAAATTCAACAGAAAAAATTAGCTGAGATGATCACAGAAATCACGAAGGCTCAACTTCTCACTTACCGTCTCGGTCAATTGAGAAATGAGGGTCGTGCTACTTCTGCAATGATCTCTATGGCGAAAAGAAATAACGTACACATGGCAATCACTATCGCACGCGACGCGCGTCAAATGCTAGGTGGTATGGGTATCACAAACGAATATCCATTGATGCGCCACATGTGCAATCTAGAAAGTGTTATCACTTATGAAGGTACCCACGATATCCACTTGTTGATCACAGGTATGGACGTGACGGGGTTTGATGCCTTTAAATAGTTACTAGTGACTAGATACTAGTGACTAGTTAACTTCAACTACTCACTAGTATCTAAACTAGTCACTAGTCACCAGTCACTAGTCACTAAAAAAGGACTGGAAATTTTGCTCGGAAATCTTGGAGGGCGCTGTGGTCTAGGGTTTCGATGAGAATGGATTCTTGTCCGCCGGCGCCGTCTTGCATCACTTGACCGCGAGGGTCGATGATGAGCGAGTCTCCAGAATGATAGATGCGTTGATCATCATCGCCAACGCGATTTACGCCCACAACATATGCTTGATTTTCGATAGCGCGTGCTTGCAATAATGTGCGCCACGGATGCCTGCGTACTTCTGGCCAATTTGCGCTGTAAATAAGCAAGTCATAATTCGCTTGATCATTCGTCATTCCATTGCGCGCCCATTCCGGGAAACGCAAATCGTAACAGATCAACGGTGCAATACGCCAGCCGCGCCATTCAAAGATCAATCGATTATTTCCTTTTGTATAATGATTGTTCTCTTCTCCCATTTTGAAGAGATTTGCTTTATCATAGAACTCATATTTCCCATCAGGAAACACGCAGTACATGCGGTTTTTGAAAAGGCCTTCATCAGATGTAGAAACAGTTCCCATGATCAATGCACCAAGTCGTGAAGCATGGTGCCGCATCCATTGAAGCGTTTCCATTTCATCATGATGCTTTTCAGCCACCACCTCCGGTCGCATGCTGAAACCTGTAGTAAACATTTCAGGAAGCACAATCACATCAAGATTCGTCAAATCCTGAAGCAATTCATCCAAACGAAAAAAATTCGCCGATCTATTTTCCCAAACAATATCAAACTGCACCGCAGCGATTCGTAAATTGCTCATAGTTCTTTATTCTTTATTCCTAGTTCCTAGTTCTTGGATACTGGTTCTTGGTTCCTGAGTGCTCGCGCAGCGAGTGTATCGAAGGAAGATTCGGAATTCGGAATTCGAGATTATTCATATTCTCCCTTCTCCCTTCTCCCAACCCCCAACCCCTAACTCCCTTTCCGCGCGTAGCGCGTCACTCTCGCGTTGGTATCAAAGGTATGCTCTTCCACGGGTGGGCCGAATTCTTTTTCGATTTTAGCGCGTAATCCGTTGTTGGGATAGACATATTCGGAATGACCGTCTACAAACACGAGTTCGCTGCACATGGAGAGGTCTAAGTCGAGAAGGCTGGTGTCGTTAGCGATAAATATTCCCTCGTTTCTCAGTTGTCGACGAATGCCTTCTTTGTGCACGGTATAACCTTCTTCTCTTACAATGCGCGTCCCCAGAGTATCTGCGGCTTGCCATTGCGCGTTTTCAAATATTTCTCTGTTGTAGTAATAGGTCCAAATTAAATCGCAATAACCAGGGGCCCAAATGGCGGGTGTATCTGTTTTTTTAAACTTCTTAAACTGCGCCATGATCTGATCGGGATGCGTAGGACGATCGACGAAGAATTGAAAATTTATTATTGCAAAAATGGCCACACTCACAATCGTGAAAGAGTAGGCGGGGCGCGGGAGTCCGCGGAAGATCAATGGGATTAATAGGATGATGGATGGAGAAATAAAACTCAAGTAGCGATCCACGAACATCGGAATTTTAAACGATGCAAAAAACATGATCGAGAAGGGAACCACCAACCATAGCACAATGATTTTAGAGGCCCAAGAATCGTTGCTTTTTCGAATCCAAATCAATATAGTCGCCCATACCCAAATGAAGAAGAGGTAGAGGATTATTTTATTTTGTAAAAAAGCTGTTACGTTTTCATTCTCCATTGTGAATCCCCAGCTGATAGCGGTGAAGAGACTTATTGTAAAAAATACAAAAACCAACTTCTTTTTCAAGCCAAACGTATAACTGAAAATGCTAGTAAGCAGCGCCCAAGTCGCGAAGAGAATTAATAAGCGCAACATATATACGCTCGGACTCACCATTTTGAAGAGTTCGCGAAATACTTCACCGAGATGTTCTGTTGGTTGAATGTATGTTCCTTCGGATGCGGTGAATAATAATCTTTTAATTAAATAGAAAAGAATAGGACTCGAAAGAGCGAGTAAAATTACAAATGACAAAACCACTCTTTTTAAATCTTCTTTTTTGAAAAGCCCCGGAATAGCAAGCCATGCAAGGCCTTGCGTGAATATGACCAACCATGATAGATAGTGAGCGGATGCTGCGATGAATGAGAAGAAGATCCATCCTGCTAGGGCATTATTTTTTTTATTTTCTAAAAATGATATGAAAAAATACATCGACCAAGAAGCGCCCATGATCATCATGCTATAGCTTCGAAGTAAGTGCGCCCATTCCATTTGGAAGGGGCAGAGCAAAAAGAAAAATGCCGCCCAACCCCCGATAAAATATCCTCCCATTTTTTTACCGATTAAAAAAATGGCAGGCACCGCCGCAGCACTAAAAATCACAGGTAACAAACGAAGCACAAAAGCATCCGTACTAAATGCTTGCAGCCAATGATGCAGCAGGTATTCAAACGTAGGAGGGATGTTGTTATGCTCAAAAAGGATCGGTACCAAATCACGCACTTTCCATTGCGAAAAGTAAATCGTAAAAAGTTCATCTCCACTCAACATCTCCCCATCACACCCCCACCCAAACACCGCCAAGCTGATAATAAAGACTAGAAATGGGAAAAACTTGTCGTTCATGGTTCTTGGTTCTTTGTTACTGGTTCCTGAGTGCTCGCGCAGCGAGTGTATCGAAGGATGGTTCCTGAGTGCTCGCGCAGCGAGTGTATCGAAGGATGGTTCCTGAGTGCTCGCGCAGCGAGTGTATCGAAGGAAATTCGA
>JAIXWP010000134.1 GCA_027491215.1 Flavobacteriales bacterium
AAAATTACAGGAATAGGGGAAATTGATAGTATTATCGGGAACAGCATTTCCGTCAAGCTTTTTGATAATATTAAGTCAAATATGCCTGTTATTGACGGTGTTGTCTATCGAGTTGGGCAGATTGGTTCTTTCGTAAGAATTCCATTGGGATATGCTAATTTATATGGCATTGTAACGCAAATTGGTTCGGGGGCGATACCTGATAGTTTAAAAGAAATCTATTACAAAGATTATGATTCATTTAAAAATACGACTTGGATAAATATTGTTCTAGTAGGTGAACAAGTTGGTAAGAGATTCGAAAGAGGTGTATCTCAATATCCAACTACTGGCGACAAAGTTCATTTAGTTACAATAGACGATTTAGACATTATTTACGGTGGGTATGAAGATTCCAATTCAATTACCGTTGGAAATATAAGTGTCTCTGAAAGTCTTGATGCAAAAATTGATTTAGATAAACTCATCTCAAGGCATTGTGCTATCGTAGGTTCCACAGGTAGTGGTAAATCCAATTCAGTTTCAGTCTTACTTGAATCAATCGCAAAAGGAAATTTTCCGAGTTCAAGAATATTAGTTATTGACCCACACGGTGAGTACAATGATGCACTTTCAAAATATTCGCGAGTTATTGAAACAAGCCCAAAAGACGATAAGAATAAATTATATATTCCTTTTTGGGCGTTACCATTTAATGAGCTGATGAAGATATTTTCGGGAAATTTAACTGATGCAAACGGAGAATATATAAGGGAAAAAGTTGTTGAAGCAAAAATAGTAAGTGCTAGCGAAAATAAAATTGATGTAGCAAAAGAATCTATAACTGCAGATTCTCCTATTCCGTTTAGTATAAAAAGACTTTGGTTTGAATTAGACGATTTTGAAAGGAAGACATTTCAAGTTGACAGAGTTACAGTTTCTGAAAAATCGAAAGAAGGTGATATAGAATCTCTAAAATCAAATGAATATCCACTAGCAGGTTTAGGCAGTAGCCCGCCGTTTTTGAATCAAAAAGCAAAAGGATTACTTGGATTTCTTGATAGTATGAGGAATAAGTTAAATGATAGCAGTTACAGCTTTTTGTTTAACCCTGGCGATTTCACACCTGATGTAAAAGGAAAAATCAATAAAGATATTGATAGTTTATTCATTGATTGGTTGGGAAACTCACTGCCAATCACCATTTTAGATTTATCTGGAATTCCAAGTGAGATAATGTCTTCCATTTCAGGAACACTTTTAAAAATTATCTATGATGGTTTATTTTGGGGAGTTAATACTAAAGTTGGTGGTAAAAACCAACCCTTGTTAATTGTTCTTGAAGAAGCTCATAGTTACTTAAAGGCTGGAGAACACTCAATATCTTCAAGAACTGTTCAAATGATTGCGAAAGAGGGAAGAAAATATGGTGTTGGATTGTTACTCGTAACTCAAAGACCTTCTGAATTAGATGATACCGTTCTTAGTCAATGCGGAACAATGATAGCTTTAAGGATGAATAATTCTAAAGACAGAGGACATATAAGGTCGGCTTTACAAGACGAATTACAAAGTATGGTTGATTTGCTTCCAAGTTTGAGAACAGGGGAAGCATTAATCTCAGGAGAAGCAGTAAAAATACCTTCAAGAGTGAAATTCTTTAAAATATCTAATGCCCCAAAAAGTTCTGACCCAAAAGCATCAGAAAAATGGCTTCAAAAAATTGAGAATACTGAAACTGAATACAAAAGCCTGTTAAAATCTTGGCGAAATAAAAATTATAAATTATGAGTATACCAGACATGATTCCAATAAGTTCTTCCAATATTGAAAGTATTGGTTATGATAAACAAAACGAACAAGTTTATGTAAGATTCCTTAATGGAAGTCTTTATGTTTATAAAGGTGTTCCTTTACACGAATTCGAAAATTTACGAGATGCTCCTTCATTAGGTTCGTATCTCCATAGAAACTATAAGAATGTTTATCCCTATGAAAGAATCGCGTAGCGAAATTAAAGAGGTAATTATTTGGAGTTGATATTTTTTCTAATAGATATCGACCTTGTAGTTTAGACTATTTTTGATTTTTTCTGACTATGATATCGAGGTCGGAAATCTCAAAGAGTTATGTGTTGAAATATTAGTGTATTGGTAATGGGTTGGATTTCTTGATTTCATGCTTGCACACCAGGTTAAATTGTTCCAAATTTCGGTCTGTAACGGTTGTTTTTACCAAATAAAAAGAGAGGTTTTAAAAAGAAGCTATCAATGATAATCTAAAAAACTATTTTCATATATCAATATGTCAAGGTCGAAAGGGGGTAAAAGTTTCATGTCAATCTCGAAGAGAGATTGTATTGCAGCGTCGGTTTTGGTGCTCGAAAATGCACAAAGTCTGAAGAGAGATGCTGAATTACTTGCAGAAAATAATTCGTATGGACGAGCAATTTCTCTATTGATTCATTCATTAGAAGAGGAAATTAAGTCTCTTGTTCTATTTCTTGATGGTCATGGATTTCAATTTAGGAAAAGAGTTAAAGGAATAAATGGATTTTTCGTTAATCATAATTTGAGGTACGCGCTTTCCATGATTTTTTTCGGTAATTAACATCTTCACTGAAGATTTAAAGCAATTTATACAAATTATTTTCGAGGCCCCGGAAAAACGTGATATTTTGTTTCGAAATCAAGCAGCAATGGATTATGCGCTTTTGGAGTATATGAAAACTAGATTAGGGCTAGTTATTAATGAAATAGATTGGTATGCCAAAGCCGAATATGTCAGACAGAATGGTTTTTATGTTGATTACGATAATAAACTTAAAACTCCTTTATCGATTGAGGAGCATGAATACACTGAAGTTTTAAATCGTGTAAATACTTTAAGAAGTGCGATTAAGTCTTTAAAAGATTTTTTTGAAAGTGACAATAGCCACTTTAAGAAACATTCTGAACGCCTGAAAATTCAATTTTTAGAAAATGGTTGGTATACTAATATGGAAATAGTAATTGCACTATTTAAGGACAGAAAGATCAACCCCTTAGATCGCCTGATTGAGAACATGAAAGAATTTTCTGAAGAAATTCATACAAAAGGTACTATCGATGAGTAAAAATCCTAGGTTTCCCTATAGGGCATAAGTATATAAGCCTTTTATACGTAAGCACATTCTGGCAATATTGCCCCCTATTCCAGGATACTGAACCCCTATGATTTAGTTTTTGTTTTGTTACTTTTCGATGGGCAAGTTGTTTTTTTTCTCATAGATTCTCCCAGAAGTTCAACTCGGTAAGATCTTCATTTTAATCTGTAATATATACAAAAAGTCCCCCTACAAGACCAACACTGGAATAGACCCGCGCTAGGGATAGTAGTGGAAAGCCCGGAGTGGAGCGGGTGGAGAGTGAGGGAGTGAGGGAGTGTGAGAGTGAGGGAGCGCGGGAGTGGATATGGAGAAGCGGATATGGAGAGGGGAGAGCCAAAACCAGTGACAAATTACAAGTGATCTCGGCAGAGCCGAGAACAAATTTTTAGTGAGAAGCGCTGCGCTTTTTTATTTCTATTTTTGAAACATAGGATGAGGTAATTCAATGAGTTTGGATAATACATATAGGAAGGAGCTGGAGGCTGCGGTTGTGGGCTTTTGTGTGCTGGTGATTCCATTGTTCTTTGATGTGCTTGAATGGTTTGATTTTAGCGATGCAGAAAGTCATCGGCAGGCCGATGTCATTTACACATTCATTAAAATACTGATTGCTACGGCGATCGCTTTTTGGGTGGTGAAAATTGCCAAACGACAAAATCGTAACGAAATACTCTGGGGTGTGTTTGCATTCATTCTCCCAGGACTCATTCTAATTATTATCGGTTTATTGAACAAAAAACCATTGGTCATTACATTGGATCCAAACCTTTCCGCAGATGATCAATCTGAAGTATTAATAGCTAAAGCAAACGGTTTTAAAAAGGATGGAAGATTCAACGAGGCACTTGTCCTCTTTGAAGAAGTAAAGAAAATAAATCCAGTATATCCTGAGATTGATTTTGAAATCGAAACCATCAGAAAGAACATCATCACCTCCGAAATCAACTATAAACGCTCGCAGGAAAAACTGATTACGGGTGAGATCATAGAAGTGAAAATAGCAGATCATACAGACCAAGTGGTGGGCGCTGAGGTGCTCATTGATGGCCAACCTCCAAAGGATGGTGTAGTTAGATTATTAGATAAGGATTATCGCTATGAGATAAAAAATGGAAGAATATCGAACGAATATTTCATCTAGTATTTCAAACAACCAGATGGATCTTTTTTAGAAATTGATACAACAACGGTTTTAGCATTCGGTAGAAAAACACGCAAAGGAAGCAGAGCATGGCTCAACAATCTCCCCGCCCCCGACGGCATCTATAAAGCGGGATTGTTTAAGAAATTAAAGGTGAATGAGGGGAGGGTGGTTGGAATTTAGTTCTTGGTTCTTAGTACTTGAAAAAAATTCATTTTCATTTTCATTCTCAATCCCATTCTGAGTTTGATTTTTGATTCTCAATTCTCAAAGAGGGCAGTCCACGGATCGGCACCGCCCTTCGACTCCATTCAAAATTTTCGCTTTGCTTCAATTTTGAATTCCGCTCAGGGAACGAGCGTCGCGTAACAAATGGGAAAAAAGAAAAAAAGTGGGGCACAACGTGCCCCACTTTTTTTCTTTTTTCCCATCAGAGCGAAGCGCCATCGTTCCCTGAGCGTAGCATGCAATTAGCGTAGCGTAAATTGCATGCGGAGTCGAAGGGATGGTGCCAAACCGTGGAACGCCCTCATAAGAATTTCGAATAAGCGAAGCGGAAGCTCGAATCCCGAATTAGCGAAGCGGAATCCCGAATAAGCGAAGCGAGAATTGAGAATCGTTATCCCGCGAAGCAGGAATAATTATATTCGTCGCGTGAAATGCTAATACTAATTTGTAGAGCTTATGATGATTGTTTTTTATGTACTCTTCGCACTTTATATCGCTTACGTCTGGATTGATTATTTCAGAATGTTGGACATTTTTAAGAAATCTAGTGTTGGTGTAATTATCAGTCAATTTATTCTCGGCGCATTGATGATTCTGCCTATTATGGCGTGGGTAAGGTGGGCGCCGGACTTTCATTTAGTACAGGAAGGAGATGATGCTTGGGGTGTTATCCTTCATCAGGTGGTGGAAGTTGGAATGGTGGAGGAATTCTTAAAGTTTTTACCGTTTGTATTATCCTTTGTTTTTATTAAAAAATACCTCGAAGAACCCATCGATTATGTCATGGTCATTTGTGCTTCGGCACTTGGATTTAGTGCAATAGAAAATGTAATGTACTTCATGGATTCTCCCGGAGTGACACTCGCTAGTCGTGCATTATTCTCTACGGTATCGCATTTATTTAATACATCGCTCCTAGCTTATGCGGTGATACGATGGAAGTTTAAAAATGACGGTGTGGCGATTGTTTGGTTTTTATTCTGCTATCTGCTAGCTTCTTTATCCCACGGTATATTTAATTCGTTATTGAGTATAAAAGATCTCAGGGTAATGACAGCTTTGATATTGATGTTATTCTACTTCATGTTTGTTGTCAATTGGTTTGCCAGCACCATCAATTCCGCCATCAATCATTCTCCACATTTTAGTTATCAGAAGTATTTTGACGGAAATGAGTTGATGAAAAAACTGGCCTTACGTTACGGAATTCTCATCGCTGCAGCAGTGCTAGTAACCATGTTCACGGAGGGCTTTGATTCAGGGTTAGGAGTTTTGTTGTATTCGACCTTGGGAATGGCTCTCATTTTGTCTGCAGTGATTTTTAGGATCACTCGATTAACATTGAGAAAGGACTATTGGTTTCCAATTAAGTTGTCATTTTTAATAAAAATAATAGCTAATCAAACACGAGGTACATTGTTCGCCCGCTATGCCATTTTGGGTTCGAGTATAGCAGAGAATCTGTTACACCGACACTTCGAAAAACCATCCGACATCACACCAATTTCTACCCGAAACAGCTACCTGGATTACACGCGTCTGTCATGGATGTACGATAAAATATTTATAGAGGACATGGCTTTCTTCGTAGTTAAAGTTTATCATAACGAACGAGAAGGAGCTTTCGATACTATATTAATCAAAGACAAACAAATAGGAGAGGCTTGGTACGGCTCTGCACCGATTGTAGCATTATTCGAATTCCCAGCACATCGTCAAAATGATTGGTCAAATTTAAAATTAGACGAAATCATTTTCATTGAATGGGCTTGGATGGGGGATTTAGTGACTGATAAATAGTTCTCGATTCTCAATTCTCAATTCTCGAATTAATTGAGTGTTGGTTCCCGAGTGCTCGCGAAGCGAGTGTGTCGAGGGAGGTGCCAATCCATGGAGCGACTAAAAAAAACATCCCACGGATCGGCACTACCCTTCGACTCCATCCAAAATTTTCGCTTTGCTTCAATTTTGAATTCCGCTCAGGGAACGAGCGTCGCGCTATAAATGGAAAAAAAGAAAAAAAGTGGGGCACATAGTGCCCCACTTTTTTTCTTTTTTCCCATCTGAGCGTTGCTATTCGTTCCCTGAGCGAAGCATTAAACAAGCATAGCGCAGTTTAATGCGAAGTCGAAGGGATGGTCCCAACCCGTGGAGCGACCTTTTGAGAATCCCGAATCCCGAATCCCGAATTAGCGCAGCGAAATCCCGAATCCCGAATCCCGAATCCCGAATTAGCGCAGCGCGAATTTTCTAATTCTTTGACAAAATATTTTTTGTTCCCCATTTTTCCATTGCGTCGAGGACGGGGGCCATGCTTTTTCCTAGATGAGAGAGGGTGTATTCAACTCTTGGTGGTGTTTCGTTGTATTGCTTACGAATTATTAAATTGTCTTCCTCCAGTTCTTTCAACTGATCTGTAAGCACTTTGCGTGATATCTCTGGTATGCGAGCGGCTATCTCACCAAATCTTCTGGTGTCGGATCTAAGACAATATAAGATGATGGGCTTCCATTTACCGCCAATCAAATTTACCATCGCTGCCACGGGACATTTGAAGTCATTTTGCTTTCGCTTCTTGGTTACCATTTTGTTACCACTATATTTTTTGTTACCAACAGGTAACCAGTTACTATTTAAAACTATTGTTAGTTACTTCGCGTAACAAATGTAATAATTTATTTAAATAACATACAAAAAAATGATATTAGTAACAGGAGCCTCAGGGCAATTCGGAAATGCGGCGATTGATTTTCTTATGCAGAAAGGAATTGCCTCCAATCAAATTTCAGCACTGGTTAGAACAGCGGAAAAAGCAGATGAGTTCAAAAATAAAGGTGTACAAACTGCTATAGGAGATTATGACAATTATGCTTCATTGGTAAGCGCGTTTAGCGGTGTAGATAAACTTTTGTTTGTTTCGGGAAGTGATATCACCAAGCGAATGGCTCAACATGAGAATGTGATCAATGCTGCTAAAGAAGCAGGTGTGAATCATATCGTGTACACGAGCTTTCAGCGCAAGGATGAATCAGAGTCTTCACCATTGTGGATTGTTGCGCAATCGCATATTCAAACGGAAAATTTATTGAAAGCAAGTGGTCTCAATTATACAATCTTGAAGAATAATCTTTATATGGATTTTCTACCAGGTTTCATTGGCGAAGGTGTTTTGGATAGCGGCGTTATTTATGTACCAGCTGAAAACGGACGTGTGAGCGCTGTGTTGCGTGAAGAAATGGCAGAGGCTGCGGCAAGTGTCCTATCATCAACAGGCCATGAAAACAAGGAATATGATTTTACCAACACTGAAGCAATTTCTTACAATGACATTGCACAAACGATTTCGGAAGTAACAGGAAAGAAAATAGCTTATCAATCACCATCGGTTGATGAATATGGAAAAGCTCTTTCAGGTTATGGTGTTCCTTCTGAAGTGATCGGTATCTTTTCAAGTTTTGCTGTAGCACAATCCAAAGGTGAACTAGATGTGGAAAGCAATGATTTGGAGAATTTATTAGGAAGAAGACCATTGTCGGTGAAAAACTTCATTCGCAGCGTCTACATTCCAAGATAGTAGTACCTCATTATTTTTTTTGGCTACAACCTTCAGTGACTTGGCTACAATTTCCTGATGTGAAGGATTCAATTTTGCTTTCTAATAAATAATTTAAAATTATAAAGAAATGGAAGCAAAAGTTTGGTTCATAACAGGAACATCAAAAGGGTTTGGAAGAGTTTGGGCGGAAGCCGCTCTAAGACGAGGAGATCGGGTAGTTGCTACGGCACGTGATATTAGCTCTTTAGAAGGTTTAGTCACTGAATACGGAGATGCCGTTTTGCCATTGGTATTGGATGTAAATGATCGGAAGAATTGTTTTGATGCAGTAGCATTAGCGATTTCAAAGTTTGGTCGTATTGATGTATTGATTAATAATGCAGGCTTTGGTCATTTTGGATTTGTAGAGGAGGTTTCTGAAGCCGATGCAAGAGCGCAAATAGAAACAAATCTTTTTGGCTCTCTATGGATGATACAAGCTGTTTTACCAATGATGAGAAAACAATCTCGAGGTCATATTATCCAGGTGTCCAGTATTGGTGGAGTTATGGCATTTCCGAGTCTTGGAGTTTATCACGCTTCGAAGTGGGCCGTTGAAGGCATGTGCGAATCGTTAAGTCAAGAGGTGGCAGCATTTGGCATCAAGACAACAATCGTAGAGCCTGCTGCATATAGCACTGATTGGTCGAATAATTCTGCGAGTCATAGCCATCCATTAGAAGCGTACAATTCTTTGAGAGATGCCATGAGAGCTAGTAGTGGCCAAATGGTTTCAGGTGATCCTAATGCGACTGCAGAAGCGATATTGAAAGTGGTGGATGCTGATCAGCCTCCGTTGAGATTGTTCTTAGGAAGATTACCTTTGTTAATGATCGAACCCACGTACAATAATAGAATTGAGACATGGAAGGCGTGGAGAGAGATTTCAGAAGCTGCACAGTAATATCAGAATAGTCATGAAGCCAATAAAAAGAATATTGTTGATTTTACTAGTTGCATTCTACCTCTTTTCTGGAGTAATGCATCTAATGGCACCTGCCCAGTACATGTCCATGATGCCTGCTTGGCTTCCTGCTCATTACGCGCTCATTATTATTAGTGGCCTTGTAGAAATAGCGTTAGCTCTTTTGCTCATTCCAGTTTCTACAAGAGCGATGGCTGCTCGTGCTATTATTCTAATGCTTATCGTTTTCTTTTTTGTCATTCACATTCCTGAAAGCGTTATGTATTATCAGAAGAATGACGAGCGGTTGATCACTAGTATTATTAGATTGCCTTTTCAATTTTTATTTGTTGTTTGGGCTTATGTGTTTGTAAAGAAGGATAGGATGGGAGAGAAGTAGTTTGAACAAATAAGCGCTTGTGTTTTTTACAAGCGCTTATTTTTATTTTAGAAAAATGGCAAATAAATCAAATTATAAAACAATTCAGTCTATTTCAGAGCTGCATCGAATGATGGGGTTGTCCAAACCACTTCATCCCCTGATCAGTTTAATTAATATGGATGAGGTGAAGGCTTCGGAAAGCGAGCGAGACATCACTTTTGTTTTGAATTTTTACGGTATTTCACTGAAGCGAAATGTGCAAGGAAAACTGAAATATGGGCAGGGCTATTATGATTTTGATGAAGGTGTACTTGCTATGACTGAACCCTATCAAATTTTATCTGTAGGAAGAGACGAAAACTATAAGGTGTCCGGTTGGTGGCTCGTTTTTCATCCAGATTTTATTCTCAACTATTCATTAGCAAAAGAAATTAAATCATATGGTTTTTTCTCCTATTCTGTTAACGAGGCCCTACATCTTTCAGATCGCGAGGAGACACAATTAGAGGCTATTTTTAAAAATATTTCACTTGAATGTGATTCCACGATAGATCAGTTTAGTCAGGATGTAATGATTGCTCATTTGGAGTTGTTACTGACGTACTGCAATCGCTTTTACAGCAGACAATTCATTACAAGAAAGTCTGTTCATCATGATCTACTTTCTCATTTGGATGAGCTACTCGAGGCTTATTTCAATAGTGATCTTATCCGAGATAATGGTGTTCCTTCTGTACAGTACTTCGCAGAGCGATTAAACGTTTCCGCCAATTACTTGACCGATATGATGCGTGTTTTAACAGGTTCAACAACTCAGCAGCATATACATCATAAGATGATAGATATGGCTAAATTGAAGTTGACTACAACAAATCTCAGTGTTGGTGAGGTGGCGTATCACTTAGGGTTTGAACATCCTCAATCATTCAATAAATTTTTCAAAAGCAAGACCAATTTGACTCCGGTCGCATTTCGATCTTCGTTTAAGAATTAAGTATCGGTGAGTTCAAGCGTGCACTAAAGAGCAGTACATCACTCATCACGATATTAGTGAGCACTACTTCTCATGTTTGTATTTAAAGAAATACGCTAGTGCATCTGCAATCCCGATTAACGAGTTTCTACTATTATCTCATCCACAAATATCCAAGGCTTACCGCCTGCAC
>JAIXWP010000033.1 GCA_027491215.1 Flavobacteriales bacterium
AGAAAGGGCATTGAGCCCGTTTCTATCTGAGCCAAAACAAGACCTCAGAATCTAAATCTATCTCTGGAAATCCAAGATTAGGTTCTAAAAAAACGGTCAACGTCATTTAGGCATGGACAAACCCCAATCTCCAAACTCCTAACCCCTAACCCCAAACTCATTCGGGAAGGTTTCTCGACTCCATTTGTTTGATGATATTGAAGACTTCTTGTTCGGTCACGCGGAGTTTATTTTGACAGTATTCTATCAAGTAGCTTGCGCGCTTTACCTTATCTGAAAGTACATCTACACTAACAGATTCACGTTCGATCTCTTCAGTAATTTTCTTCAACTCCTCGTAGGCTGTATTGTAATTCTCAGGTTCTTTCATCTCTATTCTTTTTAGATGTGATAGTTGCTTCTAATTCGTGTTGGTGTGTTTGAATGGAAATAGTCTCTCCAACATCCAACATCTTTGTATCGGTAATGATCTTTCCACCCGCACTTACCAGCGCGTAGCCTCGCCTTAATGTATTTTCAGGACTCAAGATGCGAAGGATGGCTTCAAAATTAATTAAACTACGTTGGGTATTTTGAATCAACTGTAAACTCGATTTGCCTATTGCTTCTTGAGATACTTTCAATTGATCACGTTTTGATTTGATCACCATCTGCGATCGATTGGAAATAGTATTTTGCTGCTGCACTAATTCCAAATTGCGCTGGCTCAGCATTCGCAGTGCTCCTCGCTGTAGCACGTTATGAAATTCAATTATTTTCTTGGAAAAATCGTTGAGTCCTTGCATGGAATTTTGAGCCAAGCTGCTGCGTAATCGCTCCAAATCACTGTTGGCATCTCGCAATAATTGCTGAGTGTTTATAATGATGCGGTTATCAAATTGAATAATCTGTTCTTCAAAATGCCTGTTGTATGCCAAAATAAACTCTGCTGCTTTTGTTGGCGTTTTCATACTTGTATGAGCCATCATATCCACAATACTCACATCCTTATGGTGACCAAGTCCTGTGATGATCGGAATTGGAAATTTCGCTACAGCTCTCGATAGTCCGTATTGATCGAATACAATAAAATCTGTCTTCGCTCCGCCACCTCTAATCAAAACCACAGTATCATATGTTTCTTCCGAAGTGTATATCCGCTTCAAGCAATCTACAATTTCTCGTCCTGCCAATTCTCCTTGAACAGAGGATTGATAAATATCTACATGAAATTTATAACCGAAATTATTTCGCTGTAAGGTGTGTTCAAAATCCGCGTATCCATTGGAGTTAGGCGAACCGATGACTGCAATGCGTTGTATCACTCTGCCCCATTCGGAAGATTTATTTTTGGTAAAATATTCTTCTCCTTTTTTCGAGATAAATTCTGCATTCTCTTTTACCAATCGATCCAAGGTCTCACGGCGCTGGCGTTCCATATTACCAAGGGTAAATGATGCATCGACTTCTATTAGAATGAGCTGCATGCCATAGGCTCCAGAAAACTCCACTTTCACTTTTGCGAGCACTTGAATACCATTGGTAAAGACTTGTCCTGTCGCTTCTGTGAATGCTTGGATACTAGCATCCCCAGCAGCCCAAGCAATACCCTTGACCTTCGCTACAGGGTCGGCGCTATTTTCATTTTTTTCAATAAATTCAAAATAGTGACGATTGCTCTTGGCATAAAACGCGTGACCTGAGATCTCCGCCACGATCCAATGCTGCTCTGCCCCAATCGTTTGACGAATTACTCCCTCAATCTTCGCTGCGAGTTCGGATAATTTAATAAATGAGGGGCTGGACATATTGCGAAGATATTCTTGAATAGTGAATTTTCGTGTTTTCACTACCTAAATCTTAGCATTCCTTATTTCAGTCATTAATAATTATCGTGCGAGAACATTTTATTCAAGATTCATCAAAGTTTTTTCTTTGCTTCTGACTTGTATAGAATAGCGTTTGATTAGGTGGTGAATATTAGGAAATGCTTGAATTAAAAACTAGCTTCGGAATATATATCACATAACTATGAAAAAACGCTACACACTCATTCTTGCACTCGTATCATCTCTCGTTAGCCAAGCTCAGATGCCTCAGGCTTATGACTACCTTGAGTTTAATGAATTCACATTTCCCCTTACCAGCACTGGAGATTTGTTTCATACTGCTGATCCCAACTTTTCAGGATTGACATATGGCAATGATAACATTCCACTTGCATACGCTGCTAATCTTTGGATTGGAGGCACGTCTCCAGACCAACAATTAAAATTAGCGGCGGAGATGTACACCGGTATCTCGGGTGATTTTATCCCTGGTCCTATTGCAAACGCAGCAACGCAAGAAGAACTTGAGTTGATTCGAGAAGGCTACAACCGAGTGTTTACAGCAGACAGAGAGCAAGTAGAATTGCACACTGCCTATTTTGAAGCAGTGCTAAATGGAAATGTTGAACAAGATTTTCCAAATGGATATACTGTTCCTCAAAACTTCTTCGATTGGCCAGCGATGGGGCCTTATACATTAGGCACTGCCCTGTATCTTGCTCCATTCTTTGATTTTGATGGTGATGGAGTTTATGCCCCTGAGAATGGCGATTACCCAGAATTTTGTGGCGACAAATGTGCCTTTGTTATTTTTAATGATCAAATTGTTCACGAGTCAAGCTTTGGACAGCCGATCGGAATTGAAGTACACCTCATGATCTTTTGTTATGAAGACAATGCAAACGAGGATTTGAAAAACACCATTTTCTTGAACTACACTTTTTTCAATAGGGGGACACAAACGCTAAAAGACACCCATGTGGGTATTTGGAATGATTTCGATCTTGGAAACTACCTAGATGATCGCGTGATGACCAACGTAAAACGCGGTGCTATTGTAGCTTATAATGGTGATGCAAATGATGAAGTATTGTCTGGTGTTCCAGGCTTTGGAGAGGATCTAGCAGCATTTGGTATGATGGTTCTATCAGGGCCTTCTCTGGATGAAGATTTAACAGACAATGAGCCTATAGATGAAATTCATTTTGGAGAAACACAAAGTTACGGCCCACAAGGCTTTGGATTTGGAGATGGTGCGTTTGATAACGAAACATTGGGTTTGAGTTATAGTATAGCGATGACCTCATCACCTATTTCGCAAGATGGACCTCCTAGCAATTCAAGTCAGTATAGCAACTATATGGAAGCTCGTTTTTTAGATGGAAGCAATCAAATATTCTTAACAGACCCAGAAGAAGCTTCATCGAGATATCACGCTCCAAAAAATACTGACCCGCTTGATGTTGCGACATCATCGGAATTAGCAATCGAGTGGAATGAAGAGGACACTGGGGAATTAGCTCGTGATGTACAGATGCTCGGGGCCATGGGACCGTTTACATTGCAACCAGAACAACAGTTTGGAGTATCACTTGCGTATGTATTTGTACGAGATAGTGAGGATGGTGAAGCCACCGTATTGGAGGCCATGGACGAGCGTTTGAAAAATATTCGCTTGATCTATAACGAGACTGGTGGAAACTGTTTTGCAGATAACATTCTCAGTACGCATGAAATCACTGCTGAAATTCCAGAGCTGACGGTGTTTCCGAATCCGGCTCAGAATGAGTTGACTGTTATATCTACTGATCAAATTGGACAACTCGTGATAACTGATATGCTGGGAAGAATGATAATAACCACACAGGTCAATGCCTTTCAAACAACCCTTGATGTTTCTTCATTGGAGTCTGGAATTTACTTTTTAAACCAACAAAAAGTGGTAATAAGAAAGTAAATCACATCAAAGCTCGAATGAACGTGTATGCTGAGAATGCACCGTAAAGCGTGGCGATGATGATTGCTCCTAATGTATTTTTCGTTAAGAAAAATGATAGGAATGGCACTACTTGTAAAGCATGCATACCAATAAAATGTGCGACCCTTAGGTCGCCATTTTTTTTGCTCCAGTTCAAAAATGGAATTCCCTCTCCTCCATCTGGAGCGCCCACGGTGTGCGACATTCTCGACCCCATCACAAGACCCTCCATCGAGAAAATGACAAACAAGACTATACCCAATCGAATACCCCACCAAAAGCCAATATTGATTTGTTCGGGTGTGAATTGAAAAAACTTGATGGAAATAATTCCAGTGGCCACAGATATCAGAGTGGCCGCGAGCCCCATCATCCCCCACATTATTGAATAAAACGGCGTACTCACATTGAAATGAGACTGCTGGCCTCTCGCCGCTTGGAAGAAAATGTAAATATTCTCAAATAAAAACAACCCTACCATCACCCATGAGTACACATCAATCGAACGATCATTCGGTAGATAGCCAAGAAACCATCCCATGGTCCAAACGAAAAGGATAGACGATAATAGAAACTTCAAAGGTTTATACCATACATTGACTCCAAGCACTTGTACGCTGCTATTTGCGGCCATTACGCTCGCTACCGCAGCACCAACTACAAATACTAGCCCGAGATAGAAGAGTATCTCGTTGCGATCTTTTAATTCGTTTATCAATTGTATCATGCTGCTAAACTAGCAGAGCCGATCAATAACAAACTGATATTCGGGATGAATCGATAAAAAACAGCCTTGAATTGTTTTGGTCGGTGGCAAAAATGTTAAATCAACCTTCCCGTCACCGATTATATTTGTGTCATGAAATCTTTCCTTACTACTAGCCTCTTACTTATAGCATTGCTAACCGCAGCTCAAAAACCCTTCTCTATTGGAGTGATCGATTCGCTCTACTCAAAGGAATTACAAGAGTACCGCAGAATCAATGTCTACCTCCCTCTCGATGTACCGAAAGACTCTTTAGAGTTTTGTCAAGTCATCTACCTCCTAGATGGTGGCAAAGACGAGGACTTTATTCATGTGGCAGGACTTGTACAGTTTTGTACTTTTAGTTGGGTAAGCGCACTACCACATAGCATTGTTATTGGTATTGAAAATATAGATCGCCGCAAGGACTTCACATTTCCTACCACTATCAAAGCTGATAGCATCGACTATCCTACCTCTGGAAGATCTGCAAAATTCATTTCATTCATTGAAAAAGAATTGAAGCCTTACGTTGCAAAAAAATATAGCGACAACCCTCACGAGACCCTCATTGGGCAATCACTTGGAGGCTTACTTGCCACAGAAATACTATTTAAAAAACCTACCATGTTTGATGACTACGTGATTGTAAGTCCAAGTCTTTGGTGGGATAAAGAATCGCTTTTCAAGTATGCGGATGCCATGCTCAAAATGCGTATCAATGGAGTTATTGATGTCCATATTGCTGTGGGCGCTGAAGGCAAAGTGATGGAAGAAGACGCGCGCAGACTTTTCCGTTATGTGAAAAAAGGAAAGTCAAATAACTTCGATGGTCATTTTTACTATTTCCCTGAAAAGAATCACGGCAATATCTATCATAGCGCATTGACGAAAATTTGGTTGAAGTAGAAGATTCCAAAACAGAATTAAACCATTCTCCTATTCAAAGGTCTATCGAGAGATAGACCTTTTTCTTGAAGCCTTTTTTTATCGCAATATCGCTTCTTTACTTTGGCTCTTCCATTTTTGGACAGAGCAGCGGACCCGTAGATATACCCTTTCAATTTTATTTCCGCAACGAAAGAATTGCTGCTGGCGAATACTATCACTTGTCTACTTCTGTAAAGGATTCGATTCGGATAGACGTCGTAAAATGTATTTTATCCAATGTAGCGGTCACAGATCTTGACGGAAACATTCATTTTGCGGAGAATACATTTTTCTTCATTGATCTGCATGATTCTAGCCATTGTAAGATTACTCTTCCTATCTCAAATATCGATCAAGTTAGATCGATTCAATTTTCTATTGGAACGGATAGCCTCACCAATATCGATGGTGCGCGCGGTGGAGCTTTAGACCCCATGCATGGCATGTATTGGGCATGGCATAGTGGTTACATCAATTTCAAAATGGAAGGTGTTTCGAGCCTTTCGAGAAATGCAGATCACTCTTTTCAATATCATCTCGGCGGATATCTCTCCCCATTCGAGACGATACAACACTTCCAATTTGATTTAAATCAAAAAGGTATTTCAGCTATTCGAATGGATCTTTCAAAATGGATAGACTACCTTGATTTCGCAGGAAAGTCTGAAGTAATGACTCCGGGAGCAATAGCGCATGAGCTTGCAAAGCATTTAATAGGAACTATTACCATTCAGCCATGAGAATAGTTATTATAATACTTATGGCCTTCACGATGTGGTCCGCAATCATTGAACGAACAATGGTGACATTGCCGATTCCAGAATACTTCCCTCGTGCGACGTACAATTTTTCCCAAAACCCTCTAAATAAAGAAACCATCGAGCTAGGTCGAATGCTCTTCTACGAGCCCCAACTTTCGAAGGATAATACGATTTCTTGTGCATCATGTCACAGCCCATATAATGCATTCGCGCATGTCGATCATGCTTTGAGTCATGGCATTGAAGACCAAGTAGGACGCAGGAATGCTCCAGCTCTATTCAATTTGGCTTGGCAAAAAAGTTTTATGTGGGATGGCGCGGTTCACCACCTCGATGTGCAAGCTCTCGCTCCTATAACGCATCCCAAAGAAATGGGTCTTTCAATGAAAACACTCGTTGAGAAACTCAACACTCACCCCATATATCCCAGTGTTTTTGAAAGAGCTTTTGGAGAAAAACAAATCACTGGAGAGCATATTCTCAAAGCGCTTTCACAGTTTCAACTCACGCTTGTGTCCACCAATTCAAAGTACGATCAAGTGCAACGTGGAGATGCTCTTTTTACAGAACAGGAAATGAATGGAAAAAAGCTTTTCGACAAAAATTGCAATCGCTGTCATACAGCTCCGCTATTCACCAATCAAGGATTTGAACACAATGAACTTCCGTTGGATGGATCATTGAGAGACTTTGGGAGAATGGAGCTAACAATGCTTTCAGAGGATTCCATGAAATTCAAAGTGCCGAGTTTACGCAATTTAGATTACACATTTCCTTATATGCACGATGGTCGATTTAAGAAATTGAGTGAGGTTATTGTATTTTATACAAAAAGTAATCTTTTAAATAAAAAAGAATGGACAGAAAATGAAAAGCGTGATTTGCTGGCCTTCTTAATTACATTAAATGACCCCTCTTTTGTCTTTGATAAATCACATCATTACCAAAAAAACTCTTCCAATGAAAATTAAATTATTTCTATTCGCTGCATGCAGCACGGCAGCACTACAAAGTGCGTCACAAACCAATCCTGCTATTACGGAATGGTTGCAAAACACCACCATACAGGGTCGTCATTATGTGCAAGGAAATAGCACCCCTATTCAGGATAATGTGCTCGCCAACGTGCAGAGCGTGCAGTACTCATCAACATGGGTGTATGTAACCACCAATGGAATTCCAGCCTATGTCACGGGACCATTTTTAGATGGTAATCCATCGTTGGCCACGGATCAAAACGCCATCTTCAAATTTCCACTCACCCCAACTCCCAATACAGGAACACCAACTGCAACAAACGGTGGTAACATTGGTGTATTTATCAACGGTGTTGCTTTGTTTGATTACCGCGATGGAGTTTCATGGAATAACAATTCTCAAGCAGAAGCAGGCGGACCGATAATGGGACCTCCGGGGCAAGGCATTTGGAATCGTGATGCAGTAGTTGCAGAGCGCGAAGGATTCGATTGTGCGAAAGGCCATCCTGCGATGGGCAATTATCATCACCATCAAAATCCTTCTGCATTTGATCTTGACTTGGTAGAAATTTCCGATATCTGTAATCTATATGATGCAGACGGTCTATATGTGATCAACCCGAATGAACATTCGCCTCTCATTGGGTTTGCATACGACGGTTATCCGATCTATGGGGCATACGGCTTCGCAGCTCTAGATGGAAGCGGCGGCATTGTAAGAATAAAATCTGGTTATCAATTGCGTGATATCACCGCGCGCACGCATTATGCGAATGGTACAGACGTAACCGACGGTCCTCCTGTGAATGACACCTATCCGCTCGGAAGATACCGCGAGGACTATGAATTCGTTGAGCATCCTGAAGACCCGAGTTATCTTGATGAGCACAATGGAAGATACTGTGTGACCCCTGAATATCCTGATGGTATTTATGCGTATTTCTGTACAGTGGATGAAAATTGGAACTCCGCCTATCCTTATGTGGTAGGACCTACTTTTTATGGCAATAAAGTAGCGGTGAAAGTGACAAATATCAATGAAGCAACGACCACTTATACCCCAGAGGTCTCTAGCGTTTCAGATTTGAAAATAGATGATTTGCAATGGAGCTTGTATCCTAATCCTGCATCAGAGATCTTGACTATTCAATCGAATAAATTGGTAGAAGAAAAGATTGATATATCGCTGTTAGATGTTCAAGGCAAAATTGTGCAAACAGCTTCGATTCTTCCTGGAACAACTATTTCATTCATGGATATACGCACACTGCATACAGGAAATTATATCCTGCAATTTTCAATTGGCACAACAAAATTTGCAGCGCAACAAATCGCTATTCAATAAAAGAATTAATCTTTCACCCATCTCAATACCTCGGCGTCACCGTCGAGGTATTTTACTTTAATGGTGTAGATCCCCTTTGAATAGCTTGATACATCGAGATTCCAGCGGTATTGAGACAGGGCCATTTGATCTTGATGAATCAAACGACCATCACTAGCATAGATTTCGTAGCCATTCATTCGCTTGTCCTTATTTTCTAGTTGAAGGACAGATGAAACTGGATTAGGAAACAACATCGCTGAAGAAGTATTTGCGGCAGTTTCATTCACTCCTACTACCTCTTCAAATACAGCAGTGAAATTGATTTCTTCCAGATTGATGGGACCAGACCATGTAGGGATGTTTACGTTTCCGATAAATGGATTGTCTTCCCAGAATTGAAACTCGTATCCTTCATTTGCAAACGCTGTAATTTCAATTGGAACACCGTTGTAGTAGATACCATCCCAAGGCAAATCTTGCGGGGTGATGGTATTGATCTGGATATATCCTGCTCCGGCAGGTTCTACATCGAGTGTCAATGTGAATTGACCTTCCAACTCATATCTATTTTGAATTTGATCGCGAATGACGCTTGATTTGCATTCTAGGTCAGCTTGGAAAGCTAAGTGTCGTAGATAGAGCTCATTCATCCAACCATTCACATTTCCAGGATCTCCCCAACGTTGGTATTCATTCGGCATTTCAGGTGCCCAACGTTCGAAGTAGTTATCCGACATGGCAAGTAATCTTTCAATGCGATAGGATGTATTCAATAAGTCGGCATATCGATTAATAAAATATTGGCGATATGCTTCGTTGTTCATGCTACGGATCCAAGGTCCCACGAATGGTTGATCTTGACCAGCTCCATAAACTTGGCCTAAGCCTTCGAAGAAGCAGTCTGTCCAACCATTTGGAGCAAGACTCAACTCCATATCAATGGTAGAGAATCTCCAACGATTGAATGTAGAATCAGAGCGGTGAGCCTTGATGTTATTCTGAGGCCAGTCGGCATTTCCGATCCATGTTTGACCGATGATATAGTCTGCATAATATTCCATATCAAAGATGGCATCTGCTTGCTCTAGGAAATTGGGGGCTGATGGATCAAGTTGGAAAAACTGCTCTACCGACATCCAGTAATTTAAAGGATCTCCTGTGGTAGCTCGCAACTGGCTTTGATACCAATAGCTCAATGAAATCACATCATCAGGAACACTTTGATCATAGATCGTGAACATTTCTTCGTCAAGTTTTTCGCGCATTTCATATAACCCGAAATATTGTCCGTTGATGTAAACAGTTACAGGGCGCATTGCGCTGAAGTAACCTTTTGATTCGCCAGTCATCATTTCCACCTGGCATGCATCTTTCCAAGGCATTGTTAGCCACTGATTACTTCCGTTTCTGAAATAAAGTCTGCTGTATTGCTCGCGTTCCGGGCGATTTGGAAGTAATGGTAATAAAACAGGATTTTCATTCAATGATCCTTTTGCTAGTTCCAATCGGAAAGAATGTTGTGGATGTGCGCGACTTCCGCCTGCTCCACCATCAATTTGCATTGCAGTTTGTCTTTCGAACAGCAGCGGATGAGTTGCAGTAGAATCGAAGTACATCATTTGCGCATAACGCTCCCAGTCTAGTCCCCAGTTATCGAAGATACCTTCTGGACCATAGAGGTGCTCTGGATCAACCATCACAGATACGATAGGAGTAGAATGATCCACATTGATCAAGTACGTTGCAGATGTAATTGCACTTGGAAGCATGCCTGTTTTGTAGGCACGAGCGCGAATAACAGTAGATTGAAATACTGGGATATTTTCCCCATCATAAAGTGTTGATTCCTGGGTAGGTTCTTCGCCATTCGTTGTGTAATAAACTTGTGAATTACCTGTATTCAGGTCATATATGATAACACTTTGTAATGACGGATAGACGCCAGAATCTAAAGAGAACAAAGGAGATTCAGCCACTCCTACAGCTAAAGCGCTATTATTATTCGTAGCTCCAGGAGATGGAGTTTGTAATAGCATAGAAGGTTCATTTCCGTCTTCAAAAAGTCCCACACTTGCATTCATTGCAGGAACACTAACATTTAATTCATCCACGGTATTTCCGTCAGGCGCGATTAAATAAACTACCTCTCCTTCAGAAGCTATTCTAAAATCGGTATGAAAATACACTCCGCTATTATTGATAAATTGTGGAGTGAGCCCATCAACACTTACTTGCTTGAGAGCAATGTCAACATAAGTATAAAGTACGTTATCAGTATAGGTCACATCCCACGCAATGCTACTGATTGGTCCGGCAGTAAGTCCTGCTGCTTGAAGTTCAGATGCTTTGTAGAGCATTTGGTTGCGTGCAGACCAATACCAATTGCCATAAGGTGCGGGATATGAAGTAGTGTTATTGTTAAGCGTCCCTTCACCGATGCTGATGCCGTTCAATTGAATGTTTGGGCGTGACGCGTGCACCTCGCCACCTAGTCCATAACAAGAAGCATCGCTTCCATCATTGTATGTAACTGTGCTAGAGATGTAAGGTGTTGCTGTTTGATTAAAAACAGCATTAGAAACGTAGCCAGTGTTATTGTATGAGCAAGAATTTACTACGATGTCAGAAACTCCATCCCAGATGAAATCTTGGCTGAACTCATGTGTATTCCATCCCACAAAAGGTGTGTAGTCCGAGATGAATGCTACTTGTTCGAATGGTGAAGAAAAGATTCTATTTTTTTCACTGCAGAAAATAAGCAAGTGTTCGCCTGGCTGAAGTGTGTAGTGCGGAAACGTCCAAGGCTCCAATTCTTCTTCGTTTTCCAATTCAGTAGTGAGTTGGTATCCGAAGAGATCTACAGCCTCATTTCCCATGTTATACAGTTCGATCCAGTCCTCTGCTTCGCCATCTTCGTCCACAACAGTTTGGAAGTTGCGATTAGACCCTTCATTGATGACGATTTGCGCGCTAACGTTAAATGAAATCGCACAAAAAGCAGTTATTGCGATGGATAAGAGGGAGTAAAAACGACTCATAGTTGGTTTCTTGTCTTGTAAATATATGTAAAGGCAGGGTTAACAGATACGGCAAATATGATTTTTGGTTGTATTCTTATGACAATCTACTACTGCCTAGGCTTATCTAAAATAAT